>CAXBMV010000189.1:0-6310 GCA_963976575.1 uncultured Gammaproteobacteria bacterium
CTACCTGTTCACCGCGCGGGCTGGTATCCGGGAAGACTATGGCGATTCCATGCTGCTCGGCGAAACGTTGCATACCACCCTTGCTGCGCGCGTTATCGTCGGTGCAGGTTAGCCCGGATAACCAGTAAAGCGCTGGCACAGGTTCCCGGCTTGCCCGCGAAGGCAGAAATACCGAAAAGGTCATTTCGCAGTGGCAGGCGCTGGACTCGTGGCTGTAGCGGTTAAGGTAACCGCCACTCTCCTTGATACTCTCGATTTCCTTCATCGATCTGGACTAGAACAAGATGACTGATTTGATGCTCTTACCCTCGTGCATCAAGTCGAAAGCGGTATTGATCTCTTCCAGCGGCATGGTATGGGTAACCATGCTATCGAGTTCGATCTGTCCGTCCATGTACTTGTCTACCAGGCCTGGCAACTCGGTACGTCCCTTGACACCGCCGAAAGCGGAGCCTATCCAGCGACGTCCGACCACGAGATTGAAGGGGCGGGTTTTGATTTCCTGGCCGGCACCGGCAACGCCGATGATCGTCGAGGTGCCCCAGCCCATATGCGTGCATTCCAGCGCATCGCGCATGACATCGATATTACCAATGCACTCAAAAGAATAATCCACACCGCCGCCGGTCATTTCCTGGATGAACTCCGGCAAGGAACCATCGACATCCTTCGGGTTGACAAAATCGGTGGCGCCCAGCGCTTTCGCCATTTCCCATTTGGCCGGATTGGTGTCGATGGCGATGATGCGTTCCGCTTTCGCCATGACCGCACCCTGTACGGCCGACAGACCGACCGTGCCGAGGCCGAAAACTGCAACCGATGAACCGGGCTCTACCTTGGCCGTATTCATCACTGCGCCTATGCCGGTGGTAACGCCACAGCCGAGCAGGCAAGCCATTTCCAGCGGTGCCTTGGGATTGATTTTTGCCAACGCAATTTCGGGCACTACGGTGTACTCGGAGAAGGTAGAACAACCCATGTAATGATGGATTTCCTTGCCATTTTGCGAAAAGCGACGCGTGCCATCGGGCATAAACCCTGTCCACACGGTAGGGGCAATCGACTGGCAAAGGTTGGTTTTGGGTGAGCTGCAATAGCTACAGGTTGGCAGCTGGCATTCCGGGATATACAGCGGGATAACATGATCGCCCGGCTTCAGGGTCTTCACCCCGGGACCGCACTCCATCACTTCGCAACCGCCTTCGTGGCCGAGTATCGCCGGGAAGGCACCCTCGGGGTCTTCACCGGAGAGGGTAAAAGCATCGGTATGGCAGACGCCGCTGGCGTGTACTTTCAGCAGTACCTCGCCTTCGCGCGGTCCGGCGACTTCGACTTCCTCGATTTGCAGGGGTTGCTTTGCTTCCCAGGCCACGGCTGCTTTGCACTTCATGCTGATTCCTCGATTAATTTAAGATTTTAAACAGCAGGCAGACTAATTAGATTAGGCCCCTGAGTCAAGGCAGGCAGAGTGGCCCGATCCCGCTCAGAATAAGATTGAATCTTTTCATGCCATATCAATCAAACTGTCCTGTAAAACACCAGGAAAATGCCATGCACTACCTGAGAAAGACAAAGGCCCGCATCGTCATACTAGTGGCCATGCTGCTCGCGATATTCGCCTATAAACTCTCCACCGCCGCTGGAATCAGCAATGGCTTTGACCTGTCCAACGCGACGCTGCCGCGCGAGCAAATCCTGCATGGCGGCCCACCACGCGACGGCATTCCGGCACTGTCAAATCCGACCATGATTCGGGCCGCTGACGCCAGCTATTTATCCGCACAGGATCGCATCGTTGGCATTATCCTGGACGGTCAAGCGCGCGCCTATCCCGTGGCAATTCTTAACTGGCATGAAATCGTCAACGATGCGATCAACGGACGCCGCTTCGCGATCACCTATTGCCCGCTGTGCGGAACCGCAGTCGCCTTCGATGCCAAAATCAACGGACGCGACACCGACTTCGGCGTTTCCGGCCTGCTCTATAACAGTGATGTACTGTTATACGACCGCGATAGCGAATCGCTGTGGTCGCAAATCATGAAGCAATCGATTTCCGGACCGCGCGTCGGCAGCAAACTCAAGGCCCTGCCAATCAGCCATACCAGCTGGGCGCACTGGCTAGACAAGCACCCAGACAGTCTGGTCATGTCCCAGGAGACCGGCCATGCGCGGGACTATAGCCGCGACCCTTATGCCGGCTACGAAACTTCCCTTCACACTTACTTCTCGGTAAATCACGAAGCACCGGATAATTATCATCCCAAGGAAATCACGCTCGGACTCGAGGTCGACGGGGTTTACAAGGCCTATCCCTTCATCGAAATGAACCGATTGGGGAAATCGCGCTTCAGCGATAGCGTCAACGGAAAACAATTTCACTTCGACTGGGATTCGGTCAATCGCAGCGTCGAGGTTAGCGACGCCGGGGGCAACAGCATAGCCGCGATCCAGGGCTTCTGGTTTGCCTGGTTCGCGTTTCACCCCGATACCCTGGTATTCAAGGCAGCAAACTAGCAAGCCAGACCTTGCCGGGCAATTCAGCTGAAATTAACCATGAGGCGATAAGCTGTCGCCGTACGTGGCTTATTGTGCCAAAATATTTTTATTTTCTGGTATCCCTTGCATCCCCTGAGACTCTTTGTGTTACTCGGCCTGCTGACCGCAATCCCCGGCAAATCTTTGCTCGCTGCGGAAGACTGGTCGCTGTGCCGGATCCCGTCATTCGAATTCATCGAATCCGGGACACTGGGTATCGATGACAGCGATATCGAGGCGCAGAGCATGCTGGCGCTGGACGGTGAGCAACTTCAATTCAGCGGCAAGGTGCAACTGTTACGAAAACACCAGAGCCTTGCTGCCGACGAGCTCAGCCTGAACAAAACCACCAGGCAAATACTGGCCAGCGGTAATGTTATCTTCGAAGACGCCAGCTATCGCCTCAGCAGCAGCCAGATCAAACTCGATGATCTGCAGCAATCCGGTCTCTTCAGTAAGGCCGAATTCGAACTGGCGGATAACCATGCACGCGGCAAGGCTGACAGCATCGAAAAACTGGATCAGTCGCGCAGCCTTTACTCCGGGCTGATTTATACCACCTGTGACCCGCAACAGAACGACTGGTATCTGCGCGCCTCCGAACTCGAGATCGACGATGAAAGCGGACGCGGTGTGGCGAAACACACAACCCTGTATTTCAAGGACATCCCCTTTTTCTATCTACCCTATTTCCAGTTCCCCATTGACGATCGTCGCATGTCCGGCTTGCTGGCACCCAGAATCGGCTACGACCAGACCCTCGGTGGGCAACTGGCCCTGCCGGTCTACTGGAACATCGCCGCAAACCATGACGCCACTATCACGCCGATCTGGTATGGCAAAAGAGGCCTGCAGTTAAATACCGAGAACCGTTACCTGTTCAAACGGGATAGCGGCCAACTGGACCTGTCTTACCTCGACGACGATGCCCAGGCCGACAGTCGCTGGTGGCAGCAATGGCAGCACAGTGCCAACTATGCCGCCGACATCGAGCTCAACCTGCTGCTCACCGAGGTATCCGATGGCCAGTTCTTCGACGACTTCGAGTCGGTGGCACCCGAATACATCGCCACCGACCACCTGCAACGATATGTCAGCCTGGCGCGTTTCGGTGACGAATGGCAAAGCGAGTTGATGTGGCAGAACTACCAGACCCTGGACAGCAACAGCGCTATCGAAGACAGACCTTACCGGCGCCTGCCGCGCATCAGCCTGAATGGCCAGCCCGACTGGTTTTCCGGAAACCTGGCCTTTCGCTTAAGCGGCGAATGGGTGCAGTTTGAGCGTGAGCAAAGCGTTACCGGAGCGCGCAGCCATATCCAGCCCTCCTTGAGCTGGCGTGCTTCCGATCGAGGCTATTTTTTCGAACCCGCATTGCAGCTTGCCTACAGCGACTACCAGCTCGAAGACAATCCCAACGATAATTCGCTGTATCGCAGCCTGGCAACCCTGAGCATCGATTCCGGTCTCATCTTCGAGCGCTCCGCCGGCGCGCAGAAGCAGTGGACGCAAAGCTTCGAGCCGCGCCTGTTTTTCCTGTTCACCCCCTACCAGAACCAGGATGACATACCCGCTTTTGATACCGCGTTATTGTTTAAAACCTACGACAACCTGTTCCGCAGAAACCGCTTCTCCGGTATCGATCGCATCGGTGACGCCAATCAGGTCACCCTGGGGTTGGCCAACCGTCTGATAGCAAACGAAAGCGGTGCACAACTATTGCAGGCCCGACTAGGGCAAACCTATTATTTTGAAGATCGTCGCGTCAGCCTGGATAACAGTGTCGAAACACAAACGCTTTCCGACAGCGTTGCTGAAATCGATCTCTGGCCAAATGAAAACCTGAAACTGTCTGCCCGGGTGGCCTATTCACCAGAGCAGCACAAAAGCAGCAACAGGGGCATTTCGGTGAATTACAGCGCCGCAGGGGTTGCCGCCAATCTCGAGTATTATTTTATCGACAGCGAGCTGGAGCAGGCCCTGCTCTCAATGGTCTACCCGGTAAACGAGCGCTGGACGCTGGTGGCAAAAACCCAGCACTCACTGCTTTTTGACAGGCCGGTGGAGAATTTAATCGGACTGGCCTATGAATCCTGCTGCTGGGGCCTTAAAATACTCGCCAGACAGAGTGCTGACGAGCAGGATAATTTTGCTCAAACCGAAAATAGTATTTTTCTTGAACTCAGCCTGAAAGGACTTAGCCAGGCGGGCGACGATATAGATGCCCGACTGAGCAATGCTATTCCCGGGTACAAACCGGACTTTTAACCATTAGCCGTAACGCTGAATCACTATGACTCGAACACTGATATTTTTACTGGCACTGGTTGCCACACAGGCTGCCGCTGCCGCGACTGTCCTGCTTGACTCGATAGTCGCCATCGTCGATGAGTCTATTATTACCCAACGCGAATTGGACAACCGTGTCTACCTGATCAAGCTCGACTTCAGGCAAACCAAGCGTCGCCTGCCTGACGAGGATACGGTTTACCGCCAGGTACTCGATGCGCTGATCGATGATTCGCTGCTGCTGCAGCAGGCTGACAAACGCGGCATCAAAATCACCGATAGCCAGCTCAACCAGACCATGCAGAATATCGCCAAACAAAACAAAATGAGTCTGTCAGACTATCGCCAGGTCATCATCGCCGATGGACTGGATTACGACAGGTACAGGGAAACCGTACACAGGGAATTGATTATATCCACGCTGCGTCGCCAGTACGGACAGCGCAATGCCAGCATCAGTGAAAGCGAGATCGAGGATTTCATCCGCCAAACCGCCAATGACACAAAGAGTTTTGAATATCTGCTGTCGCATATACTCATCGCCCTGCCCGATGCAGCCTCGCCAGAGCAGGTCGGCAAGGCGCAGGCTACCGCGGCTGAAATCATCACCCTGCTCGATCAGGGCAGGCAGTTTGACGAACTCGCCAACACTTACTCCTCGGACAATAATGCCCTCGAGGGTGGCAATCTGGGCTGGCGTAAAAAAGCTGAAATTCCAAGCATTTTTACCAACAAGGTTCTGAAAATGAAGCCGGGCGAATATTCTGCTCCGATCCGCAGTGCCAGCGGCCTGCATATCGTATTCCTCAAGGAAACCCGTGACCTCGAGCAGGTTTTAACCAAACAGTTCAACAGCAGGCATATCCTGATCAGGTCGAACGAATTGATTACCGAGGAAGAAGCACGTACTCGTCTGGTCGATTTTCGCCAGCGCATCCTCGAAGGCGAAGACTTTGCCCGCCTGGCTCGACTTTATTCAGTCGACTTCAGTACCGGTAGCCAGGGCGGCGAACTCGGTTGGAAAGAGGATCAGGGCCTGGTACCCGAATACGTCGCAGCTGCGGCAGCACTGCAACCAGGGGAAATCAGCGAACCCTTCCGCAGCCAGTTTGGCTGGCATATCCTCGAACTGCTGGGCCGACGCACTGTCGACGAAACCACGGAAAGCAAGCGCAATAAAATACATACGCAGTTATTGCAGCAAAAACAAAACGAAGTATTCGATCTTTGGAAAAGGCAGCTGCGCGATGAGGCTTACGTAGTTTACCCCGACAAGCCCGCGTGAAACCGGTCATTGCAATCACCACAGGCGAGCCCGCAGGAATTGGCCCGGATATTATTGCTGCGATCAAGCCGGCGGATTTTGACGCTCGCCTGGTGATCATAGGCGATCGCGATCTGCTCGCGTCTCGCGCCGCCCAGCTTGATTCGACAATCGAATATGTCGATTACCCCAGCGACAATCGCCAGCCGCAGACTCTGG
>CAXBMV010000190.1:0-6304 GCA_963976575.1 uncultured Gammaproteobacteria bacterium
TTATCCGGCCGGGATCAAAAAGTCATGTCTACCCACCTGATCGGGGGAAGACCCACAAAAAATATGAGCTTCAAGAATTTGAACGCACCCTGGAACTGATCACCAGGGCAGAAAATGTGAAGGAAACGACCTCGGAAATGAAAGCCGAGCTGACTTATCTAAAAGCACAGGCCCATGAAAGTTTAGGACAACAAAAAATCGCCAATACTCTTTACGAATACCTTGCAGAAGAGCACAAAAATTCTCAATACGGTTATCTTGCAAGTAAAAAATTGAATCAGAAATTGTAAATTCCGGTAACAGAGAATTACTCATGAAAGACTTGATAGTCTGGTTATTACATACACCTGCAGGAACTATAGGACTGGTTGCTGCCACTGTTGCTATGTCCACAAACAAAGGAAGCAGGCTTCATCGAAAAGCTGGCAAATGTTTTACTATTGCAATGCTTTTGATGCTGATTACAGGATTCGTAGCTGCATTATTAAAAGAATCAACTGATGACATGTTTTTAAGTGCGGTAGTGATTTACACCGTATTTACCGCCTGGCTAACGGCTCACCATAAAAAGAACGAAACCGGCTTGCTGGAATATGTGGCTTTGATATGGATTGTCGCTATTGCCATAGCGGCATTTTTTATAAGTGCTGGTTGGGGGGGTGGAGTAATTGCTCCAAATGCTTATCTGTTTTGGGCGGGCTTTGCAGTTCTCTGTGCAATTGGAGAAGTCCGTAATTTATTCCGATCAGGTTTATCAGGCATTCAACGTGTCATTAGACATATATGGCGAATCGGATTTTCTCTGATCTGGGCTGCGTTAGCATTCACAGACAAGATTGTAAAAATGTTAGGTTCTAACATTAAAGAATTGCCAGAAGAACAGCTGCTATACATTGTTGCTGTCCCAACAATGATTATTCTGATAACAATACTGTTTTGGATAATAAACGTTTTGTTTTTCTCCCGTAGGAAATTCGCTAGCTACGGCACCTAGGTCAACTCATTTACGTTCGCTATGGGAACAAGGCGGACGTTGCTAAACTCGCAAATAAAACGGGACAGATTTATTTAATCGCCAGCATCGTCTTACCATAAATATAGCTGTTCAGGTTTCCTTAGCTAATATGTCCCAGTTGCCTCCAAACTACTAGCAGGTCATCCCGGAAGTCGCGCAGCGACTGTCCGGGATCTCCAGACGAATGTCGCGATCGCATTTTGAGATCCCGGACAACGCTAGCGGCGTTTCCAGGATGACGTGTAAAAAATTGGGGGAAATTGAGCCAGGTATACGCCTCGCAATTCAGATCTCGATATCCTGCGCGAAGCCGATGTATTCCATTAGCGGCATCGCGGCCTTGAAGGTTTTCTCGACCTCTGGCACAAAACTGTCATCGAGAATGATCTCGGGCGGCTCGCGGCGCATCAGGAAAAAACTTTTGCGCTTGATGTCCTCGATGTGTTCGTGCTCGGCATCGAATCCGCGCGGCGGGCGTTTCAAGCCGTCGCCACCGATACCGCCGAAGTATTTCTTCACCGCAGGGCTAGCCTTGATCTGACCCCATGCGTGCGGGTTATCGACGATGGTGTTGCGTATTTTCTGCAGCTCGTCGCCGGGTGGCATCCAGATCCCGCCACCGAACACGGCCTCTTCTGCGGAGATATGCACATAGAAACCCACCGTGTGCGCGTCCTTGCCCAGTTCATGACGAAACTGGCAGGCTGCGTGCAGTTTGTAGGGGCTCTTGTCTTTGGAAAAACGAACATCGCGGTAAATGCGAAACATCGAGCCGCCATGCGAACGCGAATCGGCAATAAAATGCGGCGATATCTTGCGCAACCGGGGCGCCATCGCATCGATGAAGGCGCACATCGGCTGCACCACCGCCTGTTGATAGTCGGCTTTGTGTTGGTTAAACCATTCCCGGTTATTGTTTTTCGCAAGCCGCTTGAAGAATTCGAAGAATTTCGCTGTGAACATAATGGTTTCTCGTAAAACTGTTCCGCCCGGCAACAAAAGGATTAAGGGTGAAGCACGAATATGAAGGCAGTGTACCTGACTTCAACACCGATCGGGCCGCAGACCCCAAAGCGATCCGGGTGTCAGTTTACTCATCCTGGAATTAAGTTAACTGTCACCTTATCTCGCGCAACAGCCGCGGGTGCTGTGGTTTATTTACAGCGATGTCTGCAAATGCCCACCGTCGACCACGATGGTCGCGCCGTTGATAAAACTGGAAGCCCCCGAGGCGAGTAATAAAACCGTGCCGTCGAGTTCCTCCGGGGTACCTGCGCGTTGCATCGGCGTGTTGGCGATCATGGCCTGTCCACGTTCACTGGCGAGCAGGGCTTCGGTCATTTCGGAATGAATGTAGCCCGGCGCAATGGCATTTACGCGAATGCCATGCTGCGCCCACTCTAGCGCCAGTACATGGGTCAGGTGATTGACCGCGGCCTTGCTGCTGCAATAGGCTGCCAGCCCCTGGCTTTGGCGGTAGGCCATGATCGACGCCAGGTTGATAATGCTGCCACCTTTAGCGGAGTCGATCATTTGCCGCCCGGCGCATTGTGCGACATACCAGGCGCCGTTGAGATTGGCGTCGATCACCCGGCGCCACTCTTCGGCGGGGGTGTCTTGCGCAGGAGAGCGTGCGGCGGTACCCGCATTGTTGATCACCACATCGACCGCAGCGAAGCGATCCCTGGCCTCGTCGAATCCCGCGCTAACGGAATCCTGATCGATAACATCCATTGCAATCGCCGCGGCTTCACCGCCTTTATTCTGGATGTCCTCGACCAATAACTGCAAACGATCGATACGGCGGGCAGTCACACTGACGCGCGCGCCTCGCCCGGCCAGCATGGAGGCCATGTGCGCGCCCAGGCCACTCGAAGCGCCGGTGATGAGAATGTGTTTGCCTTCGACTGAAAATAAATCCTGCATGCGTTGCTCCGAGTTCGGGGGACCATATATTTTAATAAAAGCGACAAGCGCTTGCCGATTATCCTGCACTGGAAAGTTGGTCGCAGCCTGGTTAATCGCCGTAACGCGAGCGCTTGACCAAGCTTCCAGTAAAAGCAGGCTAAGCACATCTGGTTGCAACTTTGAGCCAGAATCGAGCGAAGCATGCGCCTGGTAAGCAATTATTCCCAGGCCACCGTTAAGAGGCAGATTAATCGAACCGGAAATCAGTACTTTATTTGAGCTATCCGGACCCACCGCCCTGTTCTCCACCACCGCCGCAACCGTTAAACGAATTGACAACCAGCAATAGAGATAAATAAATAATTTTCATAAGAATCTGTTTCACAATCAGCCGCTTCAGGAGATACAGTTCGAGGGCTGCGACGCACCATAATTCAGCTAAAACCCTGTTATGTCAATAATACTGCCGACCATACAAACCCGCTGCCCGCTCGCAATAACGCACTTTACTGGCACTAAATTAAGAGCAAAACCTGGGGTACTTGAAGAGTCCCGGGCAACTGATGCAGGGCTGGATACAAACTGGAACGCTGCAGGAAATCCGGATTCAGGGATGATTCATTGCATTAGCACCCTGTAACCCCATGTATGAAACCGTGATATTACAATGTTGTCCAATCAGGCTAAGCTTGCCCTGAACCCCAAAGGAATAGAATTCGATGCTCAATAGTCAAACCGCAGAATCGGTGATCGATCACGCCCTGTCACTGGGTGCTGACTTCGCCGAACTTTTCGTTGAAAAGAATGAAACCAATGTTGTCAGCACGCTCAGTGATGAGGTGCAGTCTGTCGAATCGGGTATTAACTTTGGCATCGGCCTCAGGCTGGTTTACGGCACCAGGATTTTGTATGGCTATACCAACAGGACGGATCAGGACGAGCTATTACGCATCGTCTCGGTGCTCGCCGCCAGGGATTTAAGAGACCCTGTCAGCACCCTGAAAGCGTTTGATTTCAATGAAATCTCAGACATTCATCCGGCCCGCAAAATTCTCTCGGTGGATGCAGAAATCGAAAGCAAGGTCGCCTACTTAATGGCGGCAGACCATGCGGCGAGAGCTGCGGGCAAACAGATATCACAGACACGTGGCTCCTGTATGCAACGCGAGCAGCATGTCGAAATATTCAATAGCGAAGGCTTACACAGGAATGATCAGCGCAATTACATTCGATCCAGTTTAACCGCCATCGCATCTGACGCTGGCGAACAGGCCACCGGCAGCTGGAATGACGGTGGTTTGCTAGGCTGGGAAATCGAAGCGGGACTCAATCCACAGCATACCGGTGAAGAAGCCGCCAGGCAGGCGCTGGTTAATCTCACCGCCAAACCCTGTCCTTCGGGTCGCATGCCGGTCATTATCGGCAACGGATTTGGCGGCGTCATCTTCCACGAAGCCTGCGGGCACCTGCTGGAAACCACCTCGGTCGCCAAGAAAGCATCGGTATTCCACGACCAGATGGGTGAACTAATCGCCAACCCAATCGTCAATGCAGTAGACGATGGCACCATGGCCAATGAATGGGGCTCGATCAATATCGACGATGAAGGCATGCCCACGCAACGCACCCAGTTGATCAAAGATGGCCGCTTGACCAATTTCCTGGTCGACCGCATCGGCGCGCAGCAAACCGGTTTTGCCCGTTCCGGTTCGGGTCGCCGAAGGCTACTATATCGAAAACGGCAAAATCCAATATCCGGTGAAGGCGGCAACCCTGATCAGCACCGGACCCAAGGTGCTCAAGGAAATTTCCATGATCGGTCAGGATTTTTCACTGGCCTGCGGCATGTGCGGGTCAATCTCGGGGTCGGTTCCGACGACCGTTGGACAGGCGACCTTGAAAGTTGATGACATACTGGTCGGAGGTAACGCCTGATGAGCGCCTCTCCTGTAACCACAGCAAATCTAACTACCGCACAAATGGCCGAGCAGGTGTTAGACCAGGTGACGAATGCCGGCGCGAGCGGTGACCTGATCGTCGACGAAGGGGAAACACTGTCACTGAAGGCGCGCGACGGCGAACTGGAAGAATACAAGGTGAGTTCGAGCCGGATTTTCGGACTTCGGGTGATTAAAAATGGCCATATTGGCACTGCCTACAGTGAAGCGGTAGACGCTGACGCCCTCGCCTCAATGGTTGGCCAGGCATTGAATAACGCCAGTTTTGGCAAGGTCGAGCCTCACGAAAACATTTTGCCCAATGCTGACCACCTGCGAACGGATGATGCATTATTATGCCCGCAAGAGCAGGTTTCGATCGAGCAGAAGATTGACATGGCGCTCGCAATCGAGCGTGGACTTGCCGCGAAAGATAAAGTGAAAAATGTGCCCTACAATGGCCTTCAGGATATCACCAGTCAACGCCAGATTTTCTCCAGTGCCGGGCTTAATGCCTTGACGCGTAGCCGCATCTGCGCCGCCTATGCTTATGCATTAGCCGAAGACGGTGAAATGAATGTGATGCAGGGCACAAGCCAGGTTTCGCGATTATTTTCAGGTTTAGATGCATCCAGCATCATTGATAAAACCCATCAGAAATGTATCGGCCTGCTCGATGGCAAGCCCGTTGCGAGCAAACACTACGATGTGATTTTCGATAGCGAATGCCAGGCCTCGGTCTTTGGCGTGTTTGCGATGATGTTTTCAGGAAAAGCAGCAAAGGATGGCATCAACCCGATGCGAGATAAAACAGGCTCAGTGATAGCCGATTCACGGCTGACCATTTACGATCAGCCACTCGATGCAGATGGATTCGGCTATCACTTGTTTGACGCGGAAGGCAGCGCCACCAAAAAGACGGAGCTGCTAGTCGAGGGTTGCCTGCAAACACTGATACACAATAGCGCCACCGCGTCTTATTTCGATACCGAAACCACCGGACACGCCAGCCGCGGGCCCCGGTCGACGCTGGGTGTAGGTCTGCACCAGGTCGAAATCGCCAGGGGTCCCGATGACCTGTCGACACTGCACAGCGGTGAATACCTGGAGCTCACCGATTTGACCGGTTTACACTCCGGCGCCAACGCTATTTCCGGCAACTTCAGTTTCGGCGCTTCCGGTTACCTGTGTAAAGACGGCGAGCGCATTCAGGCAGTCAGGGGCATTACCGTGGCCGGTAATTTTTATGAAATGCTCAACAAAATTTCAATGATTGGAAATCAACAGCACTGGAATGAAAGTCGCTCCGCGTTGATGCCGAGCATCCGCTTCGCCGATGTCGCTATCTCGGGATAGAGACAGGGGAACTCTGCGTAGGTCCTGTACCTGGAATCAGAGTGACGGTTTACAACGGCATTTACTTAAGCCCAATTCCATTGTCATC
>CAXBMV010000191.1:0-6282 GCA_963976575.1 uncultured Gammaproteobacteria bacterium
CTTTGCTGACCTGATCGAAAGTTTTCTCAATGTTGCCGGGAATGACGAAAATATCGCCGGCGTCACAGAGGTCAAGTTCCTCCTGGATATCGACTGCGCCGTCCACCGAATAACCATCGTAAAGCGCCGAAATCTGACGTACTGCCTGGGGTCCAAAACGAGCGCCGGGACGATAAGTGGTTCCTGTGTCAAACGGAATGCCGACAAACGCGGCTTCGTAGTCGCCGACTTTGCGAATGTCTTCGCAGTAGGGTGCTTTCATGAATGTATTAATACCGGCAAAGGCTGGCTGATGCCCGCGGCTGAACAAGGAAATATTGCGGTCTTTGATCGAATCCGCAGCCTCCAGTCCGTAGGCTAGTCCGCGCTCGATTTCTTCCTGCTGCTTTGTCTGAGTAATTCCCTTGAGACGCTTCAGATTACGATTGCCTCGTAGTTCGCCTGTTTTCGGATCTGGCATAGTTATTCTCCTGTGAAATTAATAAATATGGTCATGCGGCTGCATTTCTTAGCGTCAGTTGACGATGCAAAGATGCGCCATACGATCGTTATTCAACACCAGTCTTAACAGGTAAAACCCCTGTGGGGAGTTAACAATGCATGGGACTGGCTGCTGGTTTCTGGCAACTTGTTGCTCTGTGCTATCCGGTAGGCATTCTTTATTTTCTTTCATTATTTGCTGGACCCGATAAACAGGTTTTCTATCTAAGCATAGAGAATTGGGGCAGACCACACCCCTACTCCGCTAATTAATATCGATTAAATCTATGCTTTTATTATGGCCTCAAGATAATATAAGATGTCCTCCGAGGCCCACCCACGACAACCGAGAACCTTTAAGTAATTGATTTTATGTAATTTTTAGCATTTTCCAGAATTTCGAGCAAGCATATTGTTGCTTATCTCGACTTGTTTCCATCAATGAGGTAGCGATCATCCCATGACACTGAGACGCAAAGGATTCTCCGAATCCCTTAACTGGAACCTGCTGAAAATATTCCACCAAATCGTTACCGCCAACGGTATTACCGCGGCCTCGGTGGCGTTGTCGCGCAAGCAATCGACGATTAGCCACTCGCTCAAACAACTCGAAGACGAACTCGGTACGCGCCTGTGCCTGCGTGGTCCGTCGGGGTTCAAATTGACCGAGGAAGGTCAAATCCTGTTCGAGTACTGCGAATCGATACAAGGGAAGATCGACGAAGTGCCGAACAAGCTCGACAACCTCGCCGAAGAAATCCACGGCCAGTTGAAATTGCAGACCATCAGCAACCTGGTTTCACCGCGCCTCGACCGGATACTGCTCGGATACAACAAGCGTTATCCCTTTGTTGAACTGGATATCAGCATCGTCCCCTGGGAAGGCATTTCCAAAGCAGTATTGCGAAATCAGGTCGACATCGGCATTGCACCGGTCAGCGTTGTTTTTCCCGAACTGCGCTACGACTTCCTGTTTTCCGAAGTCCACCGCCTTTATTGCAGCAATGAGCATCATTTATTCGGTCAGACGATCAGCGACTTTTCCCAAATTACAAACGAACCATTCGTCCTCACAGGGAACGACGAACCGGAACAGCTCACCAAGTTCCGCCTGCAACAAGGCCTCGGTCACAAGATGGCGGGGATATCATCGCACCTCGAAGAAGCCAAGCGCCTGACCCTCATAGGCGCCGGCATTTGTTTTCTGCCCGAAGGCTATACCGTGAACGAAGTGAAAGATGGCTTGTTGTGGCCGTTGACCAAAGAGATCAAGGATTTAATGCTGGATATTTACATCATTTCCCATCCGCAAATCCCGGAAAGCCGGATCCGTCAGTACTTTATCAAGGAGTTTATGCGCACAGATTCCGACTAATCTGAATTAGTCTGGACAAGCGATTTTCTGGCGATTCAGCGCGTCACCCAGTGGCTGGGATTTTGTCATTTCAGAACGCTGCAGCAGAACGAACAAAGCGTCGGTGAAACCCTTTTTCTGGTGATCGCTTCGCTCAATAAACCCCACCTTGCGAATCAGCACTGGATTGCCGAATGGTTGAATCGACAGATCCTTCAGGTATCGGGCCGTGACACAGTGTTCCGGCACTATAGATACACCGACTCCCTCTGCCACCATCTCCAGAATCGCCTCGATCGAATCCAGCTACATGGTTTCGTTCACTCTCATTTTGCGCTTGCGTAGCTGCAACTCGATAATCCTGCCCGTCCTGGTGCGGCGATTAAAGCGGATGAAAGGTAACTCGCGAAAGAGGTCGATTGCCTCCCTGTGCTCGTAGGCAGCAGGCGCCACAATCATAAAAGGTTCTTCTGAAATCGTCCGGCATCGGATGTCCGGATAAGATTGCCCGGTTTCCGTAATAATGGCTGCATCCAGGCTGCCATCCGATACGCAGCGAAACAGCTCATCGGATTGACCATTCACAATTTTGACCGTCAGGTTCGGATTCTCTCGCTTCAGATTCATTATTGCCTCGGGCAGTATGCCGGTGCTCACGGTGGAAATTACCCCTAATAAAAGTTTTCCGGTTAGCTCATCGAACTGTCCCGCCAGGCTGCGTAGCTCGTCGCTCAGCCGAATAATTTCTCGCATGGCCGGAAGCAGAGACTCACCGAGGTCATTGATTCGCGGCGAGCGGTGATTGCGATCAAACAATACCTGCTGCAAATCGTTTTCGATGGTTTTGACCTGCATGCTAATGGCTGACTGAGTCAGTCCGATGCGTTCGGCAGCGCTGGCGAAACTGCCGCAATCGGCAATCGTGACAAAGGTTTGTATATGACGAATATTGAACATATTAGTTAAAATATTTTGAAATTAAATTCAATTTTAATTCATTATTATTTGATCAACTAATCCTATATGCTGAGTTTTCGAATATCAACCAGTCGTTTCACACCGGGGGCAACATGCAATATCAGGATGGGCGCGAGGTTTCTTTCACCGCTTCAAGCGCCAATACGCTTGATGACTACGAATCTGTGCTGGACAGTTTACTGGGTACCTATGGTGATCCAGAGGCCGGGATCAACGACCTTCTGACCAAAGACAAGGAGTTCGTTATTGGACACTGTTTCAATGCCTACCTGAACCTGCTCGCCTTCGATAGAACTTTGATGCCCGCAGTGGCAAACATTTCCGGAGCGTTGGGCTCGCTCTCATCTGCGGCGAACGCACATGAACTCGAACATATTGCCGCAATCAAAAAATGGCACTCGGGTGATTTGCACGCCGCCGTGCGCCACTGGGAAAATGCGCTGTTGATTAATCCCAGAGACTTACTTGCCATGCGCCTGTGTCATGACCTCGCGTTTTTCCTTGGCGATGTCAGAAACCTGCGCGATACCGTGGGCCGGGTCAGAAGGGAATGGAGCCCCGACATGCCGGGTTATGGCTATTTGCTGGGCATGCATGCATTCGGGCTGGAAGAATTCGGTGACTATAAGCGCGCCGAGGAAACCGGGCGCGAAGCACTGGATATCAACCCGAAGGACAGCTGGGCGGTGCATGCAGTAGCCCATGTGATGGAGATGACCGGGCGTCAGGCGGACGGCATCAATTGGCTGGAATCCCGTGAGGACAACTGGGCTTACGAAGGAAACTTCTTTGCCATACACAACTGGTGGCATCTCGCGCTTTATTATCTGGACCTCGGTCGTTACGACCAGGTTTTGGCGCTTTATGACGGGCCGATTCGCAGCGACAAATCGAATGCGGCACTCGACCTGGTCGACGCCGCTTCGTTATTGTGGCGCATGCAGTTGCTTGGACAGGACCCCGGCCGTGAACGCTGGCAGGAAGTCGCCGATAGCTGGATGACTTATGCCGACCATGGCATCTACGCGTTTAATGATTTGCATTTGATGATGGCACTGGCGGCTACGGAACAATTCGACAAAGCCGATCAGCTCATTAAGTCGATGGAGCTACTCGCCAATGGCCAGCAAAGCACGCATAAGCTGTCTTTGAACAGCATCGGCCTGCCCGCATGCCGAGGGTTTCTCGCCTTTGCTCAGGGCCGCTATGCCGAGGCGGTCAACCATTTACTGCCGGTACGAAACAGTGGTTTTAACTTCGGCGGCAGCCACGCACAACGCGACATTATGACTGTCACTGTCATAGAAGCCCTGCTTCGCGACGGACAGCATCGTCTGGCGCGCACCCTGCTGAATGAGCGACTCGAATCCAAACCGACCAGCCCGCAAAACTGGCACATGTTGAGCCGGGCTTACAGCGGCCTCGACGAGTCGACGCGTGCCCAGGAGGCGGAGCAAACGGCCAACCGTCTGGCCAGCTGATTCAAACTGGCTTTGCCATCACCAGCCTGAGCAACGTACCGACATTGGTACTCATTAACTAAGGATTAAGAATAAATAGAATGGCCGTACATGCACAATTAAAACAGGTTGATCATTCACGCTTCATCGCAAGGGCGGATGATGGACCTGCTTATGTGATCGATAGCGGTGATGAAGCCTGTGGCACCACGCCGATGCAAATGATGCTGATGAGCATTGCTGCGTGCACCTCAATCGACGTCAGCCATATTCTTGCAAAGAAAAGGGTTCAACTCGCTGAGTTCCAGGTCAATATTGTCGGCGAAGAAGCGCAGGAACATCCGCAACGTTTTACAAAGCTGATTATCGAATACGTTTTCCACGGGGATAATCTTAAAACGAAAGCGCTGGAACAGGCCATCGAACTGTCAGAGACTAAATACTGCTGTGCACTAGCCTCGGTCAATGCGGAACTCGAAAGCTCTTATAGGATCGTCACAAGCAATGAATAGCCGGGGTCGGGAAACTGCCTGCTTAAACCACTGCATGTTCTGGATTCATCATTAAATATTAGTAGTTGATAAGAGCTCCCCACTATGAGTAGTTATTGATTGCCACAGTTTCACCATTGTAATATCCACAGTCGCTCTAAACTCCTTCTGGGCAGGTAACTGTAAACTGATGAGCACTTCAGAAAAAATCGCCGATGGCGCGTTGAAACTGGTCGGCAATACAGCACTGGTAAGATTGTCACGAGCCTATGATGGCCCGGGCGAGATCCTCGCCAAAGCCGAATTTTTACAGCCCGGTGGTTCGATGAAAGACCGCAATGGCTTATGGGCCGTGACTGGCGCACGAGAGGCAGGGCTTCTTAAACCCGGACAGGCCGTTGTCGAAGCGACAAGTGGAAATATGGGCGCCGGCGTGGCTATCGCCTGTGCCTGTCTTGGCCACCCTTTTGTCGCGACTATGTCCGCGGGAAATTCACCGGCGCGTGCCCAGCTGATGGAGGCTTTTGGCGCTAAAGTGATTCGCGTGCCACAGGTTGAGGGTAAACCCGGGCAGGTCACCGATGCAGATGTTGAACAGGCACGGCAGTTGGCATTGAAAATTGCGCGAGAGGAAGGCGCTTATTATGTCGATCAATGGCACAACGAGTTTTGCGTAAGAGCTCATTATGAAGGTGTTGCGCCTGAGATATGGCAACAAACGGATCAGTCGCTGGATGCCTATGTAATGATTGTAGGCTCTGGCGCTGCGTTTACTGGAGCTGCTCAATTTTTTAAGGAACAGAATCCTGACATCAAATGCATTGCGGTTGAGCCGGAGGGGTGTGAACCACTGTCCGGGCGTTCGATTGTGAAACCACGACATAGCTTGCAGGGTACCGGCTACGGGAATGTCCCGCCCTTGTGGCGACCCGAGCTTATGGATTTCACGATCTCTGTCTCGGACGACGAAGCGTCGGAGTGGCGTAAAAAGCTTGCTCAAAAAGAAGCCCTGCACGTTGGTTTTTCTGCAGCGGCAAATGTCTGCGCTGCCGCCAAGGCAATTGCCTCTGGGGAACTCGGTGATGAACCCACCGTGGTGACATTGTTGTGCGATTCCGGGATGAAATACAATTGATGGGGCATTCCAGTACCTGTGCAAAGATCGGCTAAAGACTTCCATTAAGAATCCCGGTGCCACGCAGCACATGGATTTATGAGAGCAGCCTCCAGGCGAAGCGTCGTCCCGGAAGATGCGCAATGCCAGACTAACCCCAGCTATCGGCAGCCCATCCGTCTGGAGATCCCGGACAGGCGCTGCGCGCCTTCCGGGATGACGCATCATATTTCAGGATTAACCCCGATTCGAAAACTGATCTATGCTCAAGCTGTCCTGGCCCTTATCAACATGATAATGCTGGCCAGGCGTCGAAAAAAAACGTCAACCCTGAATGTGCGCAGCACATGTCCGGGATCTCCAGATGGTTCGCGCTGTCCGTGTATTGAAAGCCCCTTCTTCTAT
>CAXBMV010000192.1:0-6246 GCA_963976575.1 uncultured Gammaproteobacteria bacterium
CCTTGCCTTTCTTGACCTTGCGCGCGAGCTTTTCCGCTTTTTCATGATCAACCTTATCCTGCGCCTGCTCGACCAGCGAAAGAATATCGCCCATGCCGAGGATGCGCGAGGCTATGCGCTCCGGATGAAAGGCTTCCAGCGCATCGATCTTTTCTCCCGAACCGATAAACTTGATCGGCTTGCCGGTGATATGGCGCACCGACAGAGCCGCACCGCCGCGCGCATCGCCGTCGGTCTTGGTCAGCACCACACCGCTCAGCGGCAACGCATCGTTGAACGCCTTGGCCGTGTTGGCAGCATCCTGCCCGGTCATGCTATCGACCACAAACAGGGTTTCACGCGGCTCCACGGCCTCGTGGATGGCACGGATTTCATCCATCATTTGCTGGTCGATATGCAATCGACCGGCCGTATCCAGAATGAGCACATCGACGCCGGATTTTTTCGCCGCAGCTACCGCTGCGCGGGCGATATCGACCGGTTTCTGCTGATTATTGCTTTCGTGGAATTCTGCACTGACTTCACCCGCAAGCGTTTTCAGTTGCTCGATCGCGGCGGCTCGGTAAACGTCCGCGCTGGCCACCATGACTGATTTCTTCTCGGTTTCGATCAGGCGCCTGGCCAGCTTGGCCACGGTGGTGGTTTTACCTGCACCCTGCAGACCGGCCATTAACACCACTACGGGGGGAGTGCTGTGCAAGTCCAGGCCATCGTGTTGGTCGCCCATGATCGCGACCAGCTCATCGTTAACCACCTTGACCAGTGCCTGTCCCGGCGACAGGCTGGCAATAACATCCTGCCCCAGTGCCTTGACGCGTACCCGCTCGATGAACTCCTTAACTACCGGCAGCGCCACGTCCGCTTCCAGCAGTGCCATGCGCACCTCACGCAGACTATCCTTGATATTGTCTTCGCTAAGACGCCCCTGACCGCGCAGTGTCTTCAGGGTACGGGACAGTCGATCGGTCAAATTTTCAAACATCGATTAAACTCGGCATGGTAGGGAATGGCAGGATTATAACAGCGGTGCTTACAGATGAAAGCCAGGTTTAAAACCTGAATACCTCACCACCTTTCAAATGGTGGACGTTGAAATCGGGCATCGCCTTGACGCACTCATCGTAAATCAGCTCTTCGTCGCCCGGTTTGAAGTGGGTTAACCAGACATCGGGCCTATGCCTGAGTTTCTGGATATCTTCACCCAGAAGCTTCGGACAATAATGCTTGGACAACTTGCTGATCTCGATGTCGGAATTGGAAAAAGCCGATTCGACAAATAACAGATCGATTGTTTCGTATCCGTTGAGCACATCCCAGAGGTTGTCATTGGTGGTGGTGTCGCCGCTGAAAGCCACATTGGCACGTCGCGTGGAGACGCAGTAAGCCACGCCAGGCACGGTGTGATTAACCTCGATCATTTCGATTTCACGGGAGCGAATCACTACCTTTTCGCCAGGCTTCATCACCTTGAAATTTATCGAGGGGCTTTCCGGCGTTGGCAATTCGGAAAAGTCAGGCCAGATGACCCAGTTGAAAACATGTTTCTTAATTGCCTCAATGGTGG
The DNA here is from genome assembly GCA_963976575.1 of uncultured Gammaproteobacteria bacterium. Taxonomy (GTDB): domain Bacteria; phylum Pseudomonadota; class Gammaproteobacteria. The sequence continues at coordinate 1,565 of CAXBMV010000192.1, forward strand.
CTTCCTGGGCATATACCATGATCGGCTCATCGTGCACGCCGAACATGCTGTCGGCCAGCAATGGCAGACCAACGATATGATCCATATGAGAATGGGTGAGGAAAATATGACGAATACCGGTCATGTGGTTGAGCGGCAGATCACCAAGCCCGGTGCCGGCGTCGATGAGCATATCGTCATCCAGCAAGAACGATGTGGTGCGTAAATTTGCCCCTATTCCTCCAGCCCAGCCAAGTATTTTTATTTGCATAGATACAATTTTATTTAATGAGCTAAACCGCGGTTCAGGCCCTGGCTCCCGGCTAATTGATAACTTATTCCGGTTCTATCCGGGCAATAGTATATCTTCTTGCTTGCAAAACCAGTACCCAGTTGGCATATCTTACAGTCATTCATGTATAAATCCGAGTCGGTTTATATGACCGACCTGCCAGGCGGGTGATTTCTCGACTCCGGGCCACAGCACAGCCGCAGCAATGATGCGATGCAGTTTATTTTCAGTTACACTTCACCGCCTGTAGGATAGATATAAAAACATGCTGCCCACCCTAAGTGCTCTCGTCACCCTGCTTTACTGTTTATCGGCTTTTTTAATTTTCAAACAGCTGGGCAACAAGCAGCATCGCCGCTGGCTCGCGTTGTCCCCGGCCATGCTCGCGGTGCTGTTGCAGGCATTCATGCTGGCCAGGCTGGTATTCCAGCCAGACGGCCTGAATCTCGGCTTCTTCATTGCATTTTCACTGATCAGCTGGCTGATAAGCATGCAGATACTGCTCAGCAGCATTTATCGTCCTGTCGAAAGCCTCGGTATAGTGGCATTCCCGATCAGCGGCCTTGCCTGTTTCACCGCCAGTCTGAACTTTTCCGAACATTTGATAGCAACCGGCGACAACGCTATCCAGGGCCATATCATGATTTCGATAATCGCCTACAGTCTGATTTCGCTGGCCGCGTTCCAGGCGAGCCTGCTAGCTTACCAGGATCATTCCATCAGGCGGCATCATCCCGGTGGATTCGTGCGCGGCTTGCCACCGCTGCACGACATGGAAACCCTGTTGTTTCAGTTTCTCGGATTCGGTTTTATTTTCCTCAGCGCATCGCTGCTAAGCGGATTCTTTTTCCTTGAGGATATCTTTGCGCAGCATCTTGTGCATAAAACAGTGCTGTCGATTATCGCCTGGTTTATTCTTGCAACCTTGATGATAGGCCGCATTAAATTTGGCTGGCGCGGCAAAACTGCTATCCGTTGGACCCTGTCTTCATTTTTATTCCTTATGCTGGCCTTTTTCGGCAGCAAGCTCGTTTTCGAATTTATTCTTTAAATAACGCCTGTTAACGCGATGACATTGAATTGAACGAAATTCCGTTATATTTTTTCTTTATTGCGTTTTTCGCATTAATCCTCCTGTCCGGTTTCTTTTCCGGATCGGAAACCGGGCTTATCAGCCTGAACCGCTATCGCCTGAAGCATCTCGCTGAAAAAAATCACGGCGGCGCGATGCGCGCGGCCGATCTGCTCAAGCACCCGGAAAAGTTGATAACGCTGATACTGCTGGGAAATAATTTCGTCAATATTCTGATCACCCAGCTTGCCACCTACATCGGCTACAGGATGTACGGCGAAGCCGGTATCGCGATTGCCGCAGGTGTTTTAACCCTGGTGTTGTTGCTGTTTGCCGAGGTGACACCAAAAACGCTGGCAGCGAATAATCCTGAGGGCTTCGCCTTCCCCGCTGCCTATGTATATAAGCCCTTATCGAAAATCCTCTACCCGCTGGTTATTACCATCGACTGGTGTGCCAGGCTGGTATTGAGGTTGCTGATGTTTTCCCATAAAAATACCTCTAACGATGCGCTTACCTCGGAAGAGTTGCGCATCGCGGTCAATGAAACCAGCGGTTTGATTCCGGAATCGCACCGCCACATGCTGCTTAGCATTCTGGATCTTGAAAAAGTCCTGGTCGAGGACATCATGGTGCCACGCAACGACATCATCGGCATCGACCTCGAAGATAACTGGCACGACACTCTGAAGCAGATAACCAATCTCTCCTATACGCGCATCCCGGTCTACTCGGGCAACATCGACAATCTTGTCGGTGTCGCGTTGATGCGCAAAATTATCCCCCTGCTGCTGCACAACGAGTTTAACCCTGACAGCCTGGCGGAACTGACCCGGCAAAGTTATTTCATCCCCGAAGGCACGCCACTGACCACACAATTAATCAATTTCCGTAAAAAGAAACGCAGCATGGGTTTCGTCGTCGATGAGTATGGCGATATACAGGGTCTGGTCACGGTGGAAGATATACTCGAAGAAATCGTTGGCGAATTCAGCACCGACCCGCGCGCCATGTACCTGCCATTTTCGCAGGATGCCGATGGTGGATTCCTGGTCGACGGTTCCACGCATATACGTGAAATCAATCGTTATCTCGATACGCAATTGCCCAGCAATGGTCCGCGCACGCTTAACGGACTCATCCTCGAGCACATGGAATTTATTCCCGAACCGGGAACCAGCCTGAAAATAAATGATTACCCGATCGAAATTATGCAGGTGAAGAACAACATGGTAAAAACAGCCCGCATTTCCATTTTGCAAACTGCCGACCTGGCCGACCTCGAGCCCGAGTCGTCCAACAATGGCTAAACAAACGGCCCACTACCAATGCCGCGAATGCGCCAACCTGTTGCCCAAATGGTCCGGCCAATGTCCTGAGTGCAAGAGCTGGAACAGTATCGAAGAGTTACCCTCAAGCGTGCTCGTGGCCGGCACGAAAACAAACTGGCACGGTGCGAATACCCAGTCCAGCGTGATGACCCTGAGCAGCATTCCCACCAGTGATACGCCAAGGTTTTCCAGCCAGATCGACGAACTCGACCGGGTGCTCGGTGGCGGCCTGGTCGAAGGCTCTGTGATATTACTCGGCGGCGATCCCGGCATAGGTAAATCGACTCTGTTACTGCAGTGTCTTGCCTATATCAGCCAGAAACAAACTGCGCTTTATGTCACCGGTGAAGAATCTCCGCAACAGGTAAGTATGCGGGCACAACGCCTGCAATTGCCGAATGAGAAATTGTTGCTACTCAGCTCCTCCTGCGTCGAAGAAATCATTGCCCAGGCGCACAGCCTGAATCCCGCCGTAATGGTCATAGATTCGATACAAACCATATTCACCAACAGCCTGCAATCCGCACCCGGTTCGGTAAGCCAGGTACGCGAAAGCACCGCGATGTTGACCCGGTTGGCAAAACAGAGTTCCACCGCAATCTTTCTGGTTGGTCATGTCACCAAGGAAGGGCAGCTGGCAGGCCCACGGGTGCTCGAGCACATGGTCGACACGGTGCTTTATTTTGAAGGTGACGCTACCACCCGGTTTCGGGTCATACGCGCGGTAAAGAATCGCTTTGGCGCTGTCAACGAACTGGGCATTTTTGCGATGACCGATCAGGGTCTGAAGCCGGTCAGCAACCCTTCGGCAATTTTCCTGGCGCAACACGACGCGCCTGTCTCCGGCAGTGTGATCATGGTTTCGCGCGAGGGCACCCGCCCTTTTCTGGTAGAGATTCAGGCGCTGGTGAGTAGCAGTCACGGCGGCCAGCCACGGCGCAACAGTGTCGGCCTCGAATCCAATCGGCTGGCGATGCTGCTGGCCATATTGCAACGCCATGGCAATATCCCGCTTTACGATCAGGATGTATTTATCAACGCAGTCGGTGGCGTACGCATCACCGAGACCGGCGCCGACCTCGCCATCATTCAGGCAATTTTATCCAGTTTTCGCGATCGCCCGCTGGCAGCTCGCTCGCTGGTTTTCGGTGAAGTGGGACTCTCAGGCGAAATTCGCCCTGTGCCCAATGGAGAGGAGCGCCTGCGCGAAGCTGCCAAACATGGCTTCGAGAAAGCCATGATCCCCAAGGCAAATATGCCAAAACAAAATCCTTTCAATAATATGCAACTGATTCCGGTCAATCATTTGGTTGAAACCATGGATGCCTTATAATGGTCGGCAGTTGAATAAAGGCAAACCTGATGACGGACAATAAAGACAAACTCAAAGATTTTGAAAATTCCCTGCAACAGCTGGAATCAATCGTCGGCAAGATGGAAACCGGTGATCTCGGCCTTGAGGAGTCGCTGGATCAGTTCGAACAGGGAATCAAGCTGGCAAAGAGTTGTCAGGACAGGCTGGCCAATGCGGAATTGCGCGTTGAACAGCTCATCGAGAAAAATGGATTACAGCAAACGGTTCCCTTCGAGGAAACCGATGAAGATTGATTCTCGAGCTTTCGAAACGGTAATTGCAGATTTTCAACAACGCGTTGATCGCACACTGGAAAACTGGCTTCCCCCCGAAACTCTCAACCCGATACTTTTGCACAAGGCGATGCGCTACTCGGTTCTGGCGCCCGGAAAGCGCGTCAGACCTATTCTCGTCTATGCCACTGCGAGTGCACTGGGGCTAGACCTGGCACGGGTTGATGGTGCCGCAGCGGCGGTGGAAATCATCCATGCCTATTCCTTGATTCACGACGACCTGCCCGCTATGGATGACGATGATTTGCGGCGTGGCAGGCCAACCTGCCACCGCGAATTTGATGAAGCCACCGCAATCCTGGCAGGCGATGCCCTGCAGGCGCTGGCTTTTTATATCATCAGTCACGACCCGCAAATGACC
>CAXBMV010000193.1:0-6243 GCA_963976575.1 uncultured Gammaproteobacteria bacterium
CACCGTCGTCTACGTCAATGCGGGTACTCAGTTGGCACAGATCGAATCCGCAGGCGATATCATCAGCGCCGAAATCCTGATTTCCTTTCTGCTGTTGGCGATGCTGCCGTTTATCGCCAGGGGGCTGCTCAAAGCAGTGAAAAACCGCAAGGCATTGCAAGGCTTCGACAAGCCTGCAAAGTTTGACCAAAACCTCGTTGTTATAGGTGCCGGTTCCGGCGGGCTGGTCACGGCTTATATAGCCGCAGCGGTAAAAGCTAAAGTGACGCTGATCGAAAAGCACAAGATGGGTGGCGATTGCCTTAATTTTGGCTGTGTACCCTCGAAGGCGCTGATTCGTTCGGCAAGACTGTTGTCACACATCAAGCGCAGCGCAGAGTTTGGGATAGGCAAGGCGGATGCTGAATACGACTTCGCCGAAGTGATGGAGCGTATACAAAGGGTCATTACTAAAATCGAACCGCATGATTCGGTAGAGCGCTATAGCGGACTCGGTGTGAACGTTATCCAGGGGGAGGCGCGTATCACCTCGCCATGGACGGTGGAAGTGGATGGCAAATCCCTGAGCAGTCGCAATATCGTTGTCGCCACCGGTGGGCGACCCTTCGTGCCGCCGATCGAAGGCATAGATCAGGTCAACTACTACACTTCGGACAATCTCTGGGAAATTCGTGAAAAACCCGGGAAGATGGTCGTACTGGGTGGTGGACCTATCGGCTGCGAGTTAACCCAGGCGTTTGCTCGCCTCGGTGTCGACGTGACCCAGGTGGAAATGTTACCGCGTATCCTGCTGCGAGAGGATGAGGAAATCTCGCAACTGGTGCTGAAAAAATTCGAAGAGGAAGGTGTTCGCGTCTTAACCGGGCATAAAGCGAAACAATTCATCAAGCGCGACGGCAAGGACTTCCTGCTGGCCGAACAGGAAGCCGGCGATATCGAAATCGAGTTCGATACGCTGATAGTCGCGGTGGGTCGTGCCGCCAATACCTCGGGTTTCGGTTTGCAGGAACTGGGGGTCAGACTGAACAAGAACAAGACCATCGAGGTGAATGATTATCTACAAACCAGTATTCCGACCATATACGCCTGTGGTGACGTGGTCGGACCTTACCAGTTTACCCATGTCGCCGCCCATCAGGCATGGTACACATCGGTAAATTCTCTATTCGGTTTGTTCAAACGCTTCAAGGTCGACTATTCGGTGATTCCCTGGGCCACTTTTACCGAACCGGAGATTGCCAGGGTAGGACTCAACGAGACTGATGCGCGCGAGCAGGGAATCGAATACGAAGTAACCCGCTACGGCATAGATGATCTCGACCGTGCCATAGCCGACAGCGAAGACCATGGCTTCGTCAAGGTGCTAACCGTACCTGGCAAGGACAAGATCCTCGGCGTCACCATAGTCGGCGAGCACGCCGGTGATTTGATCGCGGAATACGTGCTGGCAATGCGCCACGGTCTGGGCCTGAACAAAATCCTCGGCACCATCCATATCTATCCGACCATGAGCGAAGCCAACAAGTACGCCGCCGGCGAATGGAAGCGCGCGCATCAGCCGCATCGTCTGCTTGAATGGGTGGGCAGGTTTCACGACTGGCGCCGGGGTTGATCTCAGCGCCTGGCGCTGCCCAGCTTCAAAAGCGAGCAACGACGGATTCACGCGAAGGCGAGGTGTGCAACGCCTGGTTCACGCGGAGGCGCGGGGGCGCGGAAGCTAATGGGTGGTGCCTGCTGCGGTAACCTGACCTGGCGCTAGAAAACAAAGAAAGCACGTCATCCCGGAAACGCCGCAGGCGTTGTCCGGGATCTCCAGATGGTTCGCGCTGCCCGTTACCAGCCCATTCGTCGGGAGATCCCGGACAGGCGCTGCGCGCCTTCCGGGATGACGGTTTGTGTCTAGACTATTTTCGACTCAGAGATTTTACTTGCTTCCAGTTCAATGACTCCGCGAGCCTGCGAGGACCCAAAGGCAATCTTCCCCGGAAGCGACAAATGAAGGGTCGGGCGGTTCGATCAAATCAGGTATAACGTGACGTAGGTTAACCCACAGGAAATCGATTACTTACTATCGGCAAACACCGAGTTGAATTGTTGGCCGGTTTTGACGAAGGTGGTGCATTTGCTCAACCATTTCAGTTTTTTCGCCCCGGCGTAGGTGCAGGTACTGCGGATGCCACCGAGTAAATCCTGGATGGTGTCATCGATCTTGCCGCGATAGGGCACCTGGATTTCACGCCCCTCCGAGGAGCGGTATTCACGCAGGCCACCGAAGTGCTTTTCGTTTGCTGCCTTGGAGCTCATACCGTAAAAATTGACGAATTTGCGTTCCTCGATAATGTCTTCCCAGCCGGAGTCGGTGGCACGTACCTCGCCACTCTTAAAAAAACGCTGGATGACTTCACCACCACCCTCATCGTGGCCAGCGAGCATGCCACCGAGCATGACAAAGTCGGCACCGGCGGCAAAGGCTTTGGCCAGGTCACCGGGGCAGGTGCAGCCACCATCGGCGATGATATGTCCGCCGAGACCATGCGCCGAATCGGCGCACTCGATGACGGCAGAAAGTTGCGGGAAGCCAACCCCTGTCTGGATGCGCGTGGTGCAAACGCTGCCAGGGCCTATGCCAACCTTGACGATGTCGGCTCCGCTGAGAATCAACTCTTCGGTCATTTCACCGGTAACCACGTTACCTGCGATGATGACAATCTCGGGGTAAGACTCGCGTACCTGCTTGATGAAATTGGAGAAACGTTCCGAATAGCCATTGGCGACATCGATGCAGAGGTATTTAAGGCGACTGGATGTCTGCCGGTATACCTCGACGAACTTGTCGAAATCCTGCTCGGTAATACCGGTGGAATAGGCCACATTCTGTTGCCTCAAGTCTCCTTCCTGGTTAAAAAAAGAGACCAGTTCGTCGGCTTCATAATTTTTTACCAGGCAGGTAAACAGCCCCAGTCTGGCCAGTGCATCGGCCATCGCAAAAGTGCCAACGCCATCCATGTTCGAGGCCATGATCGGGATACCATGATAATGGCTCTCGCTGTGTGCCTGATAATTGCGAAAGCTGAAGTCGCGGAACAGGTCAACATCCTTGCGGCTGCCAAGCGTACTGCGTTTCGGACGGATCAATACGTCCTTGTAATCAAGCTTGCTGTCGTCTTCAATTCTCATGGATACACTGTAGTTGATTTGCGCATTTATGCTCGACATTAGCACGATTTCCAGGGCTGGAACAGGTTATTCAGGCTGGCTATAAAGGCTATTTTGATCGCTTGATAAGGCCGAGTGACAGGCGTAATCTTGCGCGAAGGGCGGGTAATTCTGGAAGCTGTTGAGATGACCGCACAAGCCTTTCGCGATCTTTTCCACAGGAAATCCAGTGATCGCTGTAGCAGTCTTAAGGACTGATCTGATTACGCTTTACCCGTTTCGACATGATGGACAGGATATGTCAACACGAGGAAGCGAATATGAAACGTCATTTTTATGTAAGCAACGACCTGGATGACCTTGAGCGCATCGAAGAGGAACTCGAAGCACGAGGGGTGCATACCCCACAGATACATGTTTTCAGTCGCGACGATCATGCCGTGGATAGCCACGATCACCTGCACAATATTCAGTCGGTCTTCAAAAAGGATCTGGTGCATGGACTTGTCACCGGCGCCTGGATAGGGGTGGGGATCTCTTCGCTGGTATTAATCGTCACTTCCTACAGCAGTTGGCCGGATAGTTACGGCTGGCTGCCTTTCTTGTTCCTGGCGATTGTGCTGCTGGGTTTTTGCACCTGGGCTGGTGGGCTTTACGGTATTCAGGAACCACACCACGACTTCAAGCGCTTTGAAGCCCAGCTGCGCGAGGGCAAGCACGTATTCATAGTCGACGTGGACCCCGAGCAGGAATCCAGTCTCGATCGGGTAGTACAGGCGCACCCGGGATTGCAGCTGGCAGGCACCGGGAAGGCAACGCCGCGCTGGATCGTCATGGGACAACACAATATCAAGAGGTTTACTTCGGAAACCTTCCCCTAGAAGATGCCACCCCGGGATGAGCCCCGGGGTTGGCCGAACTATCGATGCATGCCGTTAGCCAGCAGTTTGCTGCTGGCAGTGGCTTTATCGTTTATCTCTATTCGGTTAGCGCGCGTTCGATGTCGGCAAAAGTGTTAGCGCGTGGCGACAATTCGATTTTCATACCGAGTAAATTTTCTATCTGCGTGGACGAGAAAAGCCCGGTTATGGCTTCACCACCGTCTTCCAGCCTGTCTTTAACCAGCAGGTGCTGACGCCCCGTCGATTTCATCGTTTCGACTATGTCACCAACCCTGGCTTTTAGAATATCCTCATACTGCATTGCTTCGAGGTCAGTCAGTGCAGTCATGATGTCCTGCGCCAGTATTTCCTCGCGACTGCCACCGTGCTGCTGGATATAGCGCACCGGCTTTTCTCCAAACAGATCGTTAAAGGTGACCAGTCCCTGTAGCAGGCTGTCACCTTCGGTGACAAATAGCAGGCGTACGCCGCAGGCAATCATGCGGGTATTGATCTGTTCTATGCTGGCAGTCGAGCTGATTGAAAATGGTCGTGTGAGGCGGAAATCGGTAAGTACGGCCAGTGCATTTTCGGTCAGCGTGATTCGCTTGCCGGCCAGATTCTGCTGCTGTTTGATCCTGGTTCCGGGTGACAAAAACTGGTGTGAAAGAACCTGGTATTTGTTGTTCATGACGCTATCCCCTGGTTTCCCGAAGCGCCATATTATACCCGAATCCGGCAGGCGTCAGCCTGCCGGTGGGCTATTCTGTAAAAAATGCGGAGCCGAGCTTAACGGGTGCGCGGGCAGAGGCCATCCTTGCCAAAGAAGAAAGCGATTTCAGCTTTAGCGGTTTCCTCGCCGTCGGAACCATGTACCGCATTTTCGTCCAGGGTCTGGGCAAAATCGGCACGAATGGTGCCTGGAGCGGCGTCAGCCGGGTTGGTTGCGCCCATGACTTCGCGGTTTTTCGCGATCGCATTTTCGCCTTCCAGCACCTGGATCATAACCGGTCCGGAGGTCATGAATTCGACGAGGTCATTGTAAAAAGGACGTTCCTTGTGCACGGCATAAAATTCGCCCGCTTTTTCTGCGCTTAAATGTTCCATACGCGCGGCGACTACACGCAGACCAGCGTCTTCGAAGCGCTTGTAAATTTCACCGATTACGTTTTTCGCTACGGCATCGGGCTTGATAATGGAAATGGTGCGTTCAACAGCCATGGAATTCTCTCCGGGGGGTAAAAAATGCTGCGAATGATACTGCTTAGCAGGGGCGTTTGCTACCTGTTTTGGGATACACTAGCGCATTCGCTAAAGCGGTATTGGCAATGAAGACAGATCAGCAAAAACGCAAGTACCTGAAGGAGTACCAGGCACCTGAGTTCAGCATCGAAACTACCCACCTGGTATTTCACCTCGGCGCACAGAAAACCAGGGTGATGAGTCGCCTGCAGATGCGCCGGCAAAGCAGTGACGCGAGTGCCGTCTTGCGGCTCGACGGCGTCGGACTGACGCTGGTGGCGCTCAGTATTGACGGCAGGCCGCTGAATAACGATGAGTATGAAATCGAAGATGAGCAGCTAAAAATCCATTCTCCTCCCGAGTCTTTCGAGCTGGGCTGCGAAGTCATCATCAACCCTGCGGCTAATACCCGCCTGGAAGGCCTCTACCTGTCCAATGGCAATTTCTGTACACAATGCGAAGCCGAGGGTTTTCGTCATATCACCTACTATATCGACCGCCCCGACGTGATGTCGGTGTTTACCACTGAGATTCATGCCAACAAGGCTGCCTATCCGTTATTGCTCTGCAATGGCAACCCGGTAGAAAGCGGGGACAACGGAGCGGAGCACTGGGTTAGATGGGAAGACCCCTATCCAAAGCCAAGCTACCTGTTCGCGTTGGTGGCAGGAGACCTTGCCTGCATCGAAGGAAAATTCACCACGCAATCCGGGCGCGAGGTGACATTGCAGATTCTTACCGAGCATCACAATCGCGAGAAATGCGGCCACGCTTTGCTTTCCCTGCAAAAGGCGATGCGCTGGGATGAAACCGAATTCGGCCTGGAGTACGACCTCGATCTTTACATGGTAGTTGCGGTGGACGACTTCAACATGGGCGCTATGGAAAACAAGGGGCTCAATGTTTTCAATACCCGTTACGTGCTGGCCAGCGCCGAAACTGCTACCGATGATGATTATCTTGC
>CAXBMV010000194.1:0-6239 GCA_963976575.1 uncultured Gammaproteobacteria bacterium
AGGTGTCACTGAAAACCGTACCCCCAAGGTCATCGTAAGGCGTATTGTATTGAAGGCCGAGCGCTACGCGATAACCGCCACCCCGTTTAGGCATTTGTTCATAACCGACACGGGCATGAAACCCGGACCCTGCAGTAAAATTGAGCAAACCATCCGAGTTAAGTAATTCATGCCCGCCGTAGGAAAATCCGAAACTAGCTAAAAAATTACCATCGGGCCAGGGCATATCCGGTGCCCGCGGTTTCTGGGCCGTCGGCTGTCTCGTTGTTGCCTGCTTTATCGGCTCTGGCTTCGTCGTTGCTACCTGGGCCGGCTCGACTTTTTGCGGCTTGGGGGGCTGAGGTTGAACAATCGGAACGGCTGCAACTGGTTTGGGCGTAACTTTAACGGGTGCGGGTTTTGGCGTGGCTGCGGAGTCCCCGGCTTTGGCGGTCGCAGTTTCGCCTGCTACATAGGCGGGTAGTTTAAGCACAATGCCGACCGACATATTGTTTGCACCATTGGCGAACACGGCAGGGTTCAATTTGATTATGTCCGCTCTTAAACCTGCCTGCTTACTCGAGCTTTCCGGAAAAACAGCGCGACCAATCGAATAGAGTGTATCCCCGCGCTTCACTTTCCACCCCGTGCCAATAGCGGATGGAGGAGGGGGTGCGGCAGCTATCGCACAGTTTGGTAATTTACACAGTTGAACACAGCTACGTGCATCAACCACTGAGATAGTGCCGTCACCGTTAGCATCGCGTGGATCACCCGGCCCGCTAGCCGGTTTATCGCGCGAAGCGATGATCAAACTGATATCCAGGCGATTAACGGAACCATTTTTGTCGACGTCACAAACGGCTGCCTGCGCCAGGTTGGGGAATACTGCAGCCAGGCAACATGCTGCGGTGAGCGCAATGATGTAGTGGATATTCATGCCGGTACAATATCACGCCATGATTAAATGCCAAATTGTTATCCCTTTCTTAAAAGGGGTCGGCCAATCGAATTAGACCGACCCCGATTTTTTCCTTAAGCCAGCAAGGCCAGCAATTCTTTTGCTGCCTGCGTTGACGACGCCGGATTTTGCCCGGTAACTAAATTTCCATCGCGGATGGCCAGCGGTGCCCAATCATTTCCTTTTTCGTAGATCCCGCCTTTTGCGGCGAGTACGTCTTCAACCAGATAAGGTACGATGCTGGTCAAACCTGCCGCCTCTTCTTCGCTATTGCTGAAACCGGTGACGCGTCGACCAGACACCAGCGGCTTGCCATCTTTTCCGAGCACATCGCGTAACACGCCGGAGGCATGGCATACCGCACCGATGGGGCGATCATCGCTGGCGAAGGATTCGATGATGTTTTTACTGTCTTGATCGTTGGTAAGATCCCAAAGAGGTCCGTGACCACCGGGATAAAACAGCGCGTCATAGTTGCCCGCCTCGATATCCGATAGTTTCAGTGAACTTGCCAGTTGAGCTTTGGCGTATTCGTCTGCTTTGAATCGATTGGTATCTTCTGTTTGTGCATTGTCAGCATCAGAATTGGGATCGATTGGCGGCTGGCCTCCAAGCGGGGAGGCAATTGTTATTTCTGCACCAGCGTCTTTAAAAACATAGTAAGGCGCTGCGAATTCTTCCAGCCAGAAGCCGGTTTTCTTGTCGGTATCACCGAGTTGATCGTGCGATGTCAGTACCATCAGGATTTTCATATTTTATGCTCTGCCTGAGCGATTGGAGGTGTAGATACCGAGTCTTTTAAAGATTCGGTAGTGAAAGTTCTTACAATGGAGCGGGACTATAGAGTCTTTATTCTGTTCTTGATATAGATATAATGTAGAAATATAGTTTCCATTTTGGAAACGAACATACGGCTACCCTGGAACACAGATGGATAAACTCAGAGCAATGGCATTATTCAAAAAAGTGGCCGAGACAGGTAGCTTCAGCCAGGCAGCCGAAGAACTCCATGTTTCGAAATCAATGATCAGTAAAGAAATTAGCAAACTGGAAAATCAAATTGGTTCCCGCTTGTTACAGCGAAATACACGTCAACTGCAACTCACCGAGATCGGGGATGGATACTTAAAACGCTGTCGCCAAATTTTGATGCAAGTGAAGGATGCTGATTCATTCGTACAATATCTACAATCAAAGCCGATTGGGAAGCTTAAAATTAATGCGCCTATGTCCTTAGGGATTACTGACCTGAGCTTTGTCTTCAGCGAATTCATGCAAGCCTATCCGGATATAGAGCTGGATATCTCACTCAGTGACGAGTACGTCGATTTAATAGAAGAAGGTTATGACATAGGCTTTCGAGCCATGAGCCAGTTACAGGACCTGAACTATGTCGGCAAACCCATTGCAGAATTCAAGTTACATATTGTCGCCGCTCCCGCCTACCTGAAATCGAATGCCAAAGTAAAAACCCCCGAGGATTTAGTCAATCACAATTGTTTTTCTTATAGCTATGCAGCCGATAGCCATTCCTGGCCGATAAACAAGGGGGTTGAAATTTCCGGGCAGCTTAGCGCAAATAGTACGTTGCTGTTAAAACAGGCCGCATTGGATGGGCTGGGCATTGCGCTATTGCCCAGCTTTGTTTGCAGGGCTGAACTGGATTCAAAAAAACTGATTGAGTTACTGCCCACCAGCAAACGGCCCACATTGAAATTCTATGTGCTGTACCCGGCCAGGGAGTTTGTTCCGCCAAAAATCACGCTATGCGTCGACTTTATTCAGCAATGGTATTCAATCCGGAAGGTTTGAATGACTCCCTGCGACGGGTAGCAGGCTGATTCCAGGGTATTCCGGTTGCTGTGTGGGTGTTCAGGGCCGGGTTTTTGAGGGTAACTGGGGCCGGGGCATATTGGCGGCCGAAGGGAAGTGGCGTTGTTCTTAACTGGTATCCCGCAGGCTTGCCCGGTGGTCGGGACAAGACAGCGTAAATTACCCGCTGCCTTGTCGGAAGGCCTCTTCGACTAGTTGTTGACTGAATATTCCCGATCTACAGACCTGCCCGGGGAATCGCTGGTCGATGGGTTTATCTGGTAATAAAACGAAGCAACCGTTCAACAGCAACCACAGCCTTATACACGGCCTCTGTAGTCATCACGGAAAGGCTAACTGGTGAGTGGTAGCATTGGCTATTTGAGTTGGTCATTGTCGTGTTTCCTGGTTGAGTGCTGTGGTGTTGTTGATGGTGCAATATTGCGCTTCGATGAAATTATGGACAAGCGATGCTTTCTTATCTGATAGAATAGATTATCTTAACCATAGATTAACTGTAGGTGACTGTGCGCAGGCTTCCTCCTCTAAATTCGATGCGTGCCTTTGAGGCTGCTGCCCGTTGGTTAAGTTTTGCTAAGGCTGCGAGCGAGCTGCATGTGACCCCGGCCGCGGTCAGTCAACAAATCAAACAGCTGGAGGATTATCTCGGTGTCGTCCTGTTTCAACGTATGACTAGGGCGGTTAAATTGACAGAGGAGGCCCGTGCTGTTTTACCCCTGATATCGGAGGGTTTTGACAAGTTGGCCGAGGCCATCGAACGCCTCGCCCAGGAGCAGGAAAAGGGCTTCCTGACAATCAGCACAGCGCCGACCTTTGCGGCAAAGTGGCTGCTACAACGCCTGCCGGATTTTTCAGAAAAATACCCTGATATTGACGTGCGCCTGGATGCTTCCCTGGTGCCCAGAGACTTTGATGGCGACGGTATCGACATCAGTATTCGTTTGAGCCAGGGGAGTTACCCGGGGCTGCATGTCACCCGGGTTTTCGGTGAAGAGTTCATCCCGGTTTGCAGCCCCGGTTTATTGACTGGTGTGAAACCATTGCAAACCCCCGGGGACTTGAAGAATCATCGACTGCTGCATGTCGACTGGGGAGACCTGAGCAGTTCCCTGCCCAAGTGGCGTCTATGGGTAAAGGCGGCTGGCATCGAAGGTGTCAATCTGGATCATGGCCCGCATTTCACCGTCGAGAGCATGGCCATCGAAGCGGCGATCAATGGCAATGGCGTTGCCCTGGTCAGTCACCATGCTGTCGAAGAAGATTTGAAAGCAGGACGATTGGTGAAGCCCTTTGATCTGGCATTGCCGGCAGATTTCTCTTATTGGCTGGTCTGCCCGCATGAGTTTTTGCGGCGAGCCAAAGTGAAGGCCTTCAGTGATTGGCTGTTGCAGGAGGCGGCCAAAGATACCATGGCCCCGGGGCAAGCCTAGGTATGTTCAGGTTTTCGCTTTTGGAGACGCCAGGCGACGAGAAGTGCAGGGCGGATAAGTGGTGTCTTTTAGGATAATTTGCGAAACCATTGGCTTCATTTTGGGCCGGGAAATAAACAGGTATACTGCCGCTTCCTGGTGCCGGTCACTCGGCGAGTGAGAAGCTCGTCGAGCCGAACCAGCCCGACATTGACAATGAATTCTCGAACATGGGAGAGATGCCTTGAATGCAGTTACTAATGATAACAACCCCCTTCCGGTCGATTGGAGTACAGATGAAATCGTCAGACGAAGAGAGCGTTATTACGCTGCTTCGCAGCGGGCATTTGTTCCCTACCAGGATCCCCTGATACTGAAGCGTGGGCTGGGTCAGTACCTCTGGGATGAAAAAGACAACAAGTATATCGACATGCTCGGCATGAACCTGTGTATCAGCATTGGACACGCGCAACCCGATGTGGTGGCGGCCGTGCAGGAACAGGTCGCCCAGTTGACGCATTGCACCACCATGTTTTATCACCCGGTGCCCGCACATTTTGCCGAAGAACTTGCCGCAACCATGCCGGCAGGAGAAGAGTGGGTTGTGCACTTCACCACCTCCGGCACCGAGGCGATCGATCTGGCGATGATGATTGCCCGTGCTCACACCGGTAATCTTGATCTGATCGCGCTGCGTAATTCTTATCACGGTGCGACCTACGGAGCGCAGAGCGTTACCGGGGTGGGCAACTTTCGTCACAATGTCGGCCAATTGTCCAACATCAGCTTTGCTGCCGACCCCAATCAGTATCGCGGAATCTTCGGTCCCGGTACGCAGCCCTATCTCGATGATCTCGATCGCGTCATAGCCTATACCACGACGAAAAAACTGGCCGGGATGCTCGTCGAACCAGTACAGGGTTATGGCGGCATAGTGGAAATGCCGCAAGGCTATCTCAAGGGCGCAGCAGAAAGGGTTCGTGCAGCCGACGGCTTACTCATCGTCGACGAGGTGCAAAGCGGATTCGGCAAGACCGGTAAGGCGCTGTGGTGCTTCGACGCCCACGGTGTTGTCCCCGACATCGTTGTTCTTGCCAAGGGCATCGGTAATGGCATTCCTCTGGGTGCGGTTATTGTGAAACGCCAGATTGCCGAGGCCATGGATGGCAAGTTCCTGTTTCATACCTATGGTGCGAATCCGGTAGCCTGCGCTGCGGGTCGAGCCGTGCTAAAGGTCATAGCGCGCGACAAGCTGATCGACAACGCGCGCGTAGTCGGGCAGGCATTGCACGAGGGCTTACAGACCCTGAAAGATAAATACGAGGTGATCGGAGACGTTCGCGGAACCGGCTTCATGCAGGCTATCGAACTGGTGAAGAATCGAGAAAGCAAGGAACCGGCTGCAGATGAAACCGCATTTGTATTTGAGCGAACCCGGGCCCACGGCATTGTACTTTCCAAGTCGGGTAACTTCAAAAACGTGTTGCGCATGGTGCCGCCGCTGTGCCTGTCCATGGAAGACGTTGAGCCGGTGATGGATGCCTTCGATCGAAGCTTTCAGGATTTGATGAATCGGTAGAAAATGAAAACCAGCCCTGGTCACCCTCAGGTAACCAGGGCCTGCCTGCCACCGGAAAGTAATGCCCGGTGGCGCAGGGTATCCAGCACTCAGCCGCTGATTTTCCTCGCGGTTACTTCGAGATCAACGCGACGATTGATGGCGCGCCCTTCTGCAGTCTCGTTGGAAGCAATAGGTCTGGATTCGCCGTAGCCTCTGTATTGCAGCTTATATCCACCACTAAGCGATGCCAGGTAACGCGCTACCGAAACTGCGCGGTCGTTGGAGAGCTTCGAATTCAGGCTGTCGGAGCCCATTGAATCGGTGTGCCCTTGCACGTCAATGATTTCGGCATTGATGGATTTGATGATGTTGTCGATCTTGGATAGCAGTGGCTTCGAAGTCGCCGGAAGAACCGAATTGCCGGTTGCAAAATTAATCCGCTTGAGCCTGAAGATCAACTTGTTGCCCTGCTGGTAAACCTCGGCTTCGTCATCGG
>CAXBMV010000195.1:0-6228 GCA_963976575.1 uncultured Gammaproteobacteria bacterium
CAAGGCGATTCATGGCATGAAAGCGCACCCGCGCAAATACCGCGTCACGCAATTCATTGAAGCCGGAATTGATGAAGCGAAGCAGGCCATAGGTGAGCAGCAATAGTATGGGTAACACGACAATCTGATCGGAGCGGGTATTCAGCGCATCGACGATGTACTTCAATACTATGGGTACGCCCACCATCGCCAGCTTGGAGATCACCAGGCACAGGAGCGCCACCAGTACACGCCCTCGATAATCCCATATATAAGGCATCATCTTGCGAATGTTGTACCAGTCCTGACGGTTGCTATGGGCTTTTTCGGTTCTACCGGTGGCAGGATGCATGCTGTGACTTTGCTGTAGGTTTGAAGATTATGCGAAGCGCGAACAGTAGCAGATCATCGTTGCCAGGGTCATTCGTTTTATCGACCAGTTTATGCAGCGAACGCGTTATAATCTCCGCCTTGACCATTCAAACTCCCACGGAGAACAGCATGTCCAGCACGCCACTGAACGACGTACAAATCGGCGCGGTCGCCAGCCTCGCAGAAAAAATCCAGCAAGACCCTCAGATCGCAGCCACGCAATGGCATGCCGAAGTGAACTGGAAAGGCGGCTTTCGTTCCGAAGCCTCGATACGCGAGTTTTCTCCACAAACCTCAGATGAGCCAGCCGCGCTGGGCGGTACTGATACCGGACCCAACCCGGTAGAGCAGGTGCTGGGCGCGCTAGGCAACTGCCTCGCCGTGGGTTACGCAGCAAATGCTACCGCGGCCGGTATCACCATTCATGATATGAGCATTGCCGTCGACGGTGACCTCGATCTGCATACCTTCCTCGGGCTCAAACAGGGCAATGCCGGATACGACAATATCAGCGTAAAGGTGAAGATCGATTCAGATGCCTCACCCGAGGCGCTAGCCGCGTTGCACGAGAAAGTGGTCGGCACCTCGCCGGTAGGCCATACCCTGAGTCGCGCGATTCCGCTAAAAATCGACCTCGCCTGAAAGGTATTAATTAGTGACCAGACCCTTCCTCATCCTGCAACTGCGCCCGGAAGACGATACTTCGGATAGTGAATACGCCGCCATATTGAAGTATGGCGGATTGCAGGAAAACGAAACCCGGCGTATACGCATCGAGCGAGACGGCATTCCGCAGCTGAACCTGGATGACTATGCGGCGGTAATCGTCGGCGGCAGCCCTTTCGATATCAGTACACCCGAGGCGCAGAAACAAGCCATTCAGCAAAAAATAGAGTCGGATTTCCGCAGGCTGTTCGACGAGATCGTGCCGCGCGACCTGCCCTTTCTCGGTGCCTGTAGCGGCTGTGGACTGCTCGGCTCTTATCTCGACGCAACTATCTCCGGCCAATACGCCGAACCTGTCGGTAGCGCCCGCGTCAGTCTCACCGAAGACGGCCGCAAGGATAGCCTGCTGGCGGGTTTCCCCGAACAGATCGACGTATTACTAGGCCACAAGGAAGCCTGCGAGCAACTGCCCGCCGGAGCAAGCCTGCTGTTGCGTGGCGAAGCCTGCCCAGTGCAAATGTTCCGTGTTGGAGAAAATGTCTACGCCACCCAGTTCCATCCCGAAGGTGACTGCGAGGGATTCACGCTGCGCATTCAAGCCTACAAGCATCATGGCTACTTTCCAGCTGCCGAGGCCAGCCAGCTAATCGAAGCCGTTAACCGCGAAGACACGCCCATGGCCAGGGATATTCTGCAACGCTTTGTCACGCGCTACCGCGATGCCCGGGAGTAGTCAGCCCGAACTGTCAGCCGCGCCCTTTACCGGAAATTTATCCAGGTAATAGCTGCAGGCGAGGCTGGAAAACAGGGAGAGTAGCATCCAGAACAGTGCCAGGCTGGCGGCGCTGGCAAAGATGAATTGCGGCTGTAGCCATTCCAGTTCGGCGATGACTTCGCTACTGGCGCTGTCATAGTGAATCAGCAAGGGGTTGTTCAGGCGCAATGCGAATGGCAATAGCAATAATAGGATCCCGCCCAGCTTGAACCAATGGCGTGCAAAAAACAGCATGCACAGCGCCGCGGCGGTGCTTACGCTACTGGCCAGCCACCACAGCCGGTTGAATTCCAGCGAAGCATACTGAACACCCGGCAACGATGGCGGCAGGCCGAGCGCGGGCATCAGGAAGAACACCAGGTAGCCCGACAATCCCCACCAGGCTGAATAACAAATCGCGGTGCGCCCGCTGAGCCGCATCAAAGACAGCAATATCATCGCGTAGGCGCAGGCGATAATCGTGGTTGCGGCCATGGATAGGAGGTTTCGTTTCAGACTTGATTGCAGCGGCTGTTGTTGATTTTCGGGCTGTGCCGTAGCTGCAGAATTTTCAAGTCGTTCGGCGGCGAGAATGAGTGGCAGCGTTGTGTAAAGCTGCATGACGCCGAGCAGGCCGCCGCTGAGCAAGCCACAAAGCAATGCGGCCAGCAGAATACGACGAAATAACACCCGGGTTAGTGGCAGGGAAAACTGATCGAGTGGCGCGCATCGTGCGCCGCGTTGTGCACGGTCTGCATCGGCGCAAACCCCACCAGTAACAGAATAGACAGGCCCAGCATAGCCACGGCAATGGTCTGCCACTGCTCGGAAGACAGCTGTATTAAGCGGCTTTCACCTCTGGCTAGCAGATTCATAATGGCTCCTTAAGTTGCTTGTCGCTTCGACGGCATCAGCTTTTTAAATTTACTGGTTTTCCGTGCGGTGTATCGTGATACGCCTGTGCCCAGTCGTCACGGCGCTGCTCGACTTCACTTGCGGGTAAGGACCCGCCTTCATCGAGTAGTTTTTCCAGAGCCTGCAAAGCGGCGTTGTAATAACTGTCAACTCCATCGCTGTCACCGCGCGCCGCGGAGGCCTTCAGCGCCGCACCGAGGCAGTCGGACCAGTCGACCGGTGATAACCTGCCCGCTTCGATCAGCGCATCGACCATGGCGAGCAGCTCGGCCTGCCAGGGCTCGTCGAACAAAGGCTCTCCATCCATACGTTGAAACGGTGTAATCGCTTGATCAGGCTGGTTCAAGATAACTCTCCCAGAGGTCGAGGAAAACACGGTCTTTTTTATCGGCGGCTTCAATCC
Organism: uncultured Gammaproteobacteria bacterium; assembly: GCA_963976575.1. Taxonomy (GTDB): domain Bacteria; phylum Pseudomonadota; class Gammaproteobacteria. The sequence continues at coordinate 3,090 of CAXBMV010000195.1, forward strand.
ACAGGTCGCGAGCTTCAAAAACAACTGAATAGATATGCTGCGCCTGTTTACCGCCCAGCGCGCTGTCATCGGCGAATATGTGAGCGCCATGATGGGCATGTATCACACCGGGTTTATCGCGCACGTAGGCCGGCAGGCGCGTATGCGTACGAATCGCCAGGCTATGAGTGTGCACCGCATCGCCCGGCTTGAAAGCGGGCAACTGGTCGATATCGCGGCTATAGCTGCCGGCATTCGAGCGGTCTTGCGCGACGACCTGCTGCCTGTTGAGTATTTCCGCCTTCGCAATTGGTGGCGTGGCCGACTTGCCAGCGACGATTTCGTCCAGCGTAAAAACGCCCGATGCGACGAAGGCAGCAATCTGGGTTTGCGCCCAGGAATCGTAATAGGGTCTTGTCAGGTAATCGATCGGATCGATCAGTTCGCGGATCCAGCGCCACCAGTCGATATGCCAGTCAGGCTGCCGGGTCGACTTGCTGATGCTCCACATGCGCCCTTCCCATTCGTGGTGAAACGGCACATCGGCCTCGTTGACATCGACAGGACCGAAGCCTTCGCGTCCACCGAGATCGTGGATGCCGTCCACTAGCCCTGCTCCTGTGCAGATTTTAACTGTCGATGAGTGCCGATCATCGAGTTACGCGTTACCAGTGCGGCCAGTTCAGTCTCGCTCAAGCCCTCGCTGCCTTCAGGCCTCTCGGGCAATACCAGGTAACGCAATTCGGCGGTGCTGTCCCAAACGCGCAGCTCCACCGCATCATCGATGGTTTCTCCGAACTCGGCGAGTACGCCCCGCGGATCGCGCACCGCGCGCGAACGATAGGCGGCGGTTTTATACCAGTTGGGAGCTACTCCGAGTATTGAAAACGGGTAGCAGGAACAGAGCGTACACACCACCAGATTGTGCACCTCGCCACTATTTTCCACCACCTTCAAATGCGCGGTGGCATTACCGAGAAAACCCAGCTCGTCAATCGCCGCGGGGGCGTCCTGCAATAATCTTTGTTTGAAGGCCTCGTCCAACCATGCTCTGGCGACCACCTGCGCACCACGCTTGGGGCCGATTTCCTCCGAGTAGGCTTCCACCCAGGCATCGACACTACTACTATTGATCAAGCCCTTTTCCACCAGCAGGCTTTCCAGCGCCTTCACCCGCAGTGCAGGCTCTGAAGGCAGATGGCTGTGCAAATGCTGGTGAATATCGCTCAATTCTTTCGCGTCATACCTGGACATATCGCAGCGTCTCCCTATGGGTTAACGGTTAAGTCTGGCCGCTCAAATCAACTTTTTACCATCGGCGAAGACTTGCGCCCATTCCAGCAGACGCACCGATTTACGCAACCCGGTAGCCCAGAAGGGGTCTTCTTCCATCAATTCCTGCACCTGTCCCGGGTTATCTGCCTCGACCAGCCACATGCCGCCGGCGGGCTTGGAGGTGGCGGCTTCACGCAACGGCCCCGCTGCCTTGACACGATCGCCATTCTTCGCAAGGAATTGCAAATGCTCGGCCATGTGGAGTGGACGCTGGTCGGCGTGGCTTTCGTCGTCTTCGAATATCAGGACATAAATCACGGTAACAATCCTCTGCATAAACTCCCACCGAAAATAGTGGGTTTTGGGGTTTAACGGGTTAACATAGCGCAACTATATGTCAAGGAGACAACACTATGCGCAAAATCTTAGCCGCTATTATACTCACCGCAATTTCAATCTCACCTGTATTTGCTCACGAAGGCCTCGTCAGCGTAAAAAGTGCGCATGCGGTGAAAGTCACCGCGGACCGCCTTGAGACCGTGCTGCAGTCCAAAGGCATGAAGGTATTCCAGCGAATCGACCACGCCGCCGGTGCTGCTTCGGTGGGTAACTCGTTGCGGCCCACCGAACTGATCATATTCGGCAATCCAAAAATTGGTTCGCAGTTAATGTTGTGCAGCCAGAGCATAGCCATAGACCTGCCGCAAAAGGCGCTGATATGGGAAGACGCAAACGGCCAGGTGTGGCTGTCTTATAACGACCCGGGTTACCTGACCAGGCGCCATAAGGCCAAAGGCTGCGACGCCCTGGTGGGCAAGGTATCCATGGCGCTGGCCAATTTTGCCAAAGCCGCAACCAGCCAATAAATATCCGGAGGAATCTATGTCCGAGCATCACACTTACAAGAAGATCGAAGTCATCGGTTCTTCGCCGAAGAGTATCGAAGACGCTATCAAGAATGCGCTGAGTGAATGTAGCAAAACTCTGCACCACCTGGAATGGTTTGAAGTGGTGGACACGCGAGGTCACATCGTCAACGGAGAGGTGGCGCATTACCAGGTCACCTTGAAGATCGGCATGCGAATCCAGGCCGAGATCTAGTTCAAAGCAGGCATCCGCCGCGCGGATGCCGCAGGCAGCCTATTCGGTTATAATTTCACGCCTTAGCCAGCGCAACAGGAGATATTCGATGAAACACCCCTCAATCAACCTGACTGTCGCAAGCCTGTTGCTCGCCCTTTCAGTGAACAGCCCCGGTGCTTTTGCTGCCGGTACCAAGGTCACCCCGCTGGGCAGCCAGAAAGGTGAATTCTGCCAGCTTGATCGCGCCATGCTATTCGAGGACCCCGATGGCACGCGCATACTCTATGACCCCGGTCGCACCGTCGCCGGGCCCGATGACCCGCGCCTCGGCAAAATAGACGCCATTTTGATCAGCCATATGCATGGTGATCACGTTGGCGACAAACATATTGCCAGCGAAGGCAATGGTGCCTGCGGCGACACCAGCTATCCGGTGGCTGCTCTGCCCAATACCAACGCGGTGAATATCGCGCTGGAAAAAGATGCCCTGATCGTAACCGGCAGCGAAATGCCCAAGTTCTTCGCCAACAAACTGAAGAAAGTCGGCGGTGATCCGAAAAAATCACAACTGGTGCGCTTCGGTGCCTCGCGCATGGTGGGCGGTGTGACCATTACCACGGTACCCGCGGTACATTCCAACGGAATAGCCGGCGCGATGATCGGTGGCAAGCTCGGCGATATGCTCGAAGATGCCGGCCTGACAGCATACGCAGGCCCCCCGACAGGCTACGTGCTCAGTTTTTCCAATGGCTTGCGCGTGTACCTGTCTGGCGATACCGGTGTTACCGCAGAGCAGGAAACT
>CAXBMV010000196.1:0-6222 GCA_963976575.1 uncultured Gammaproteobacteria bacterium
CCAGTCTGTCGCCCTACGAATATTTTGGCATCCCCTTTGCGTTTATCCTGGGATGGCTGTTCTTCGACGAAGCGCCGTTCGAAAAACTGATACCCGGAGTTTTCCTGATCATTGCAGGTGGCCTGCTGATTGCCTGGCGCGAGCATCGCCAGCAGCAACCGATTTCATCCGGCCTTGAAGATCAGGGCAAATTGTAATCAGGACAATTGCTTCATTCTTTCCAACAGCTGAGCTTCACAATATTCCACAGCTGTCAGCATTTGCTGGGCATCAGCAAAACGCATATAGGGTTTCTTGTGCAGTGCCTTGGATATTACCTCGGTAAAACCCGCCGGCAATGTCAGATGATTCAAATCGGGTTCCGCGTTGACGATGTTTTGCTTCAGTTCGGGCAGGTTGGCACCGGTAAATGGCTGATGCCCGGTGAGCAAATGATAAAGCGTCACGGCCAGCGAAAACAGGTCGGAACGACCGTCGAGCTTTTTGCCCTCAAGCTGCTCCGGCGACATGTAGGCCGGGGTTCCGACGATGATATTTTCGGTCTGACGACCACCGCGCACATTATAGGCAGCGCCAAAATCGGTAAGAATGTAGGTGTTGTTGGTTTCGTCGTACATGATATTGGCTGGCTTGATATCGCCATGAATTACGCCATGGCTATGCGCCGCTGTCAGCGCCATCAGTACTGCCTTCGAGATACGTATACACTCACCCACGGTCAGGTATTCGCGTTTACGCAGGCGCAGCGACATCGAATAGCCCGCGATATAGTCCATCGCGATATAGGCCGTACTGCCCTGAATTTCCGCATCGTGAATCTTGACGATATTGTCGTGATCCAGTTGCGAAACGATTTCAGCTTCGCGCAGCCATTGCTTGATGCGGTCGCGTTCTCCCTTTTCTTCGCTAAGCGAAGTCATCAGCTTGAGCGCTACCCGGTTATGGGTACGTAAATCGGTGGCTTCGTAAACCACAGCGGTAGAGCCTTTGGCAATTTTCCTTTCCAGTCGAAACTGCCCGATTACTGGGAAATCAGGCGTTTGCGCAGGGATATTTTTTCCCAGCTTCAGTAAGCTGTCCCGATTTTTACGAATTTCTTCGATGCGGGTGACAAAATCCCCCAAACCCGGATCATAGCGGGACAACCAGTGGTACAGGTTCAATGCGCTCGCCCAGTTTTTATTCGATTCCAGCAGCATACCCAGTTCGTAGCCGGTTTCGAGTAGTTCGTCGCTATAGGGCGATTGCTTGAGCATGATCAGCGCGGTTTTCAATTCACCGTTTTCCATTTTCGACTGTATATCTGCGAGGGTAACGCGCTCTTCAACCAGAAAATCGGTGAGCAGTCGCCGATAAATATCAAGCCCCCAGTAGATCGACGAAACCATCAGCATGACCAGCGCAGGAAATACAAGCGGCATAAAATACTGCAGGAACACGGCCAGCATCACTTCCAGCATTAATAAAGCGAATAAAATCAGAATAACGGTGAGCAGGGATAATGCGGTGGTGCGCGAGCGCGTGTACTTACGCACGTATAGTCCCAGGATCAGCGCGTAAACCAGCAACATCGCCCAGGGGGGCAGCACACGGATCGAGGTAATCTTGATCAGTTCCCGATCTGCCGGTTGCAAATCGAGGATATACAGGAATAAATCAAACTCGAAGGATGAAACCATCGAAGTAAGACTCACCAGGAAAGTAAATATCAGCAGGCCTGCGGTCAGGCCAAGCTGCCAGGCTCTGGACTTGAAACTAAACACCGAAAATCCATCTATATCTATGAACTGGGATCATGCGACAGATCGCAGCGGGACGCAATTACTGTCTGAATGCGACGCTCTGCTTTCAGAAATGCCACTTTTTTCGTCGCTTGCTCTTTTTCTATCTGGACAACGTCGGCGATATCCCTATGATAGCGGCACGTTTCAGGTGCGCGCATAAGCGTGATAATCGGGAAACTCGTTTGAATCGAGTACTGCCCCCGCAACGGTGATAAAGCTTAGCTTTAGAGTCCGGAGACCGGCCTGAATGTGACTTAACAAGACCAGAATTACGGGTGGTAATTCTCACAGCTTGTAGCGGTTTTTATGGCTTCTTCAACTGTGTGCGTCTCTCTAAATCCATTGGAGATACACATGAAACTCTCTCTAGCAATAATTCTATCCAGTTCAGCCCTTGGCTTCATAGCAAACAGTAGTCAGGCCGCTCTCGGGCCAATCATGATAACGCCCACGCGCACCCTCGAGGTCGATAATAAATCCAGTGCAACGGTTTATCTGCTCGGCAGGGACGAAATTGAAAAAAGCGGTGCCATTACAACCAGCGAATTACTGCGCGGTATCCCTGGCGTGCAGGTCGATGATTTATTTGGCAACGGTACCGAAGTGACCATTAGCGTGCGTGGTTTTTCGGCCACCGCGAACGCCAATACATTGATACTGGTCAACGGCAGGCGCCTGAACCATAGCGATACCGCTGCTCCCGACATTCATCATATATTCCCCAAGGATATAGAGCGCGTCGAAGTACTGGTAGGTAGCGCTGGCACGCTTTACGGTGACCAGGCTGTCGGCGGCGTGATCAACATAATTACCCGCAAGGCAGAGGTCGAGCGGCTGCAAATCAGTAGCAGGGTCGGCAGCTTTGGGTACAACGGTATCGAATTTAATGCTTCCAGCCCGATAAACGACACCCTCTCCTATCGGGTTTCTGCGGAAAGATTCCAGGCCGATCACTATCGCGACAATAATTCGGAATCGAACAGCAACGTCAGCGGCCTGCTCGATTTCAGTTTTGACGAATCCAGCCTGATCGTGGAGTTGCAGCGCATCGAAGACAAACTCGAGCTGCCAGGTGCCCTGATCGAATCCGAGTACAACCAGGATCCGACACAAAGCAACGCCGGTTTCGCCGAGGATTTTTTAAACGAAGATACCACCGCTGCAGCCATTGGATACCAGTTCAAAGCTGGCGAACAAATGGTGAGCCTGGATTTTAGCCAGGCTAAAACAGACGCCGAGGTACGACAGAGCTTTCGTAATTCTCCGAGCACTATGGATGGCTTTATCAAGCGCGAAAACATTAGTTTCAATCCAAAAGTTTCTGGCAATATCGACATTGGCGTCGAGGCCGATTACGTTGCCGGTATCGATTTGCAGCAAATCGAGTACGATTTGAAAATCCCCTTCTTTTTCTTCGGACCCGGCGAAACGACCAATAGCAACGACCAGGAAACCCAGAGTCTGTATTTTCAACTCAACCCGGCGATCTCCGAGACAATGCGGGCAACCGTCGGACTGAGGCATTCCACGGTGGAAAACAATATGAAAGATGGTAACTCTTTTCCCGCTGGTATCAGGGTTGAAGACGACATTACCGTTTACGAGCTTGGACTGGCTTATCAACTGAACGAGGATCTCAAACTGACGGCGCGTTATGACGAAAACTTTCGCTTCGCCAAGGTTAACGAACTCGCCCAGGCATGGAGCTGACCGAAGGCGATCAACGCTGGGTAGTGTCGCTGTATCAACTGGACCTGGAAAATGAAATTGTTTTTGACCCGACGGTGGGCACCTTTGGGGAGAACATCAATCTGGATAAGACAAGACGCAGTGGTTTAACCCTTTCATGGCAAAGCCAGATCGCTCAATGGCTGGGCTTAAAAACCGAGTTGGGGTATGTGGATGCCCGTTTTGCATCCGGCACTTTCGATGGAAATGATATTTCCGGTGTGGCTGCAAACATCGTAAAAATTCGCGGCGACTTCCGCCTCGATGATCGACTGAGCAGTTTCCTCGAGGGTCACTATACGGGTTCTCGTTATGCGCAGGGTGACAATGGTAACGATTTTGCTAAGCTGAACTCTATTGCCGTACTCAACGCCGGATTGGCTTATCAGCACATGCAGTGGAATTTTCATTTCCGTATCAACAATCTGGCTGATAAAAAGTACGCACAATTTGTCACCAATAATGGTTTCGGAACGGCTTACCAACCCAGTCCGGAACGTAATTTCATGCTAGGCGCAGGTTACAGGTTCGAATAATGGGCAACCGACTCTCAAAAATCATTACCCGTACCGGTGATAAAGGCAGCACTGGAATGGCCGACGGAAGCAGGCGCGCGAAGAATAATATTCGCGTGCATTGTCTCGGTGAAGTTGATGAGTTGAATACCACCATCGGCGTAGTGCTTAGCCAACTCGAAGATGGACCGGCCCAGCAAACACTGTTTGCAATCCAGCATGATTTGTTCGACATCGGTGCCGAGCTTTGCCAGCCAGGGAAATCCCTGATCCTCGCCGACTATGTCGAGGCTTTGGAAACCAGTGCCGAGGAATTTAACCAATCGCTGACTCCACTGCAGGAATTCATTCTACCCGGCGGATCGCAGGCGGTAGCGAGCCTGCAGCTGGCGCGCTGCGTCTGTCGCCGTGTGGAACGGAGTCTGGTTGCGCTGGCCGATGAAGAAGAATGCAATCCGATCACAGCCCAGTACATAAACCGCCTGTCTGATTTACTTTTTATTCTGGCGCGAGCGCAGGCTCAGCTGGAAGGCAGCGGGGAAGTTTACTGGACTTCAAAATATTCAAGGCTGAATCGCGGCGACTAATCTCGATAGCACTGGAAGCATGCGGGTTCAGGCGCCCGCCAACCAGACATTCCAGTCGGCTTACTGCCAACCTCTGGCCGGGGTCAACGTCTTAACTCGACGCTTACACGACGATTCGCAGCGAGCGACTCTTTTTTCAGACCCTTGCTTAGCGGGCGCGACTCACCGGCAAAATCCACTCTCAACATCGATGCATCTATGCCCCTGGCGACCAGCAAATCGTAAACATACCAGGCCCTGCCCTCGGACAGCCTTTCGTTGACACAGGCTTCACCCATGACATCGCTGTGGCCGGTTACGAGGATTTCGGATATGGAATCATCGATCTTCAGGTAAGCAAACATGCGATTGAACGCAGACTTTTCTTCGGCGAGACGAGGAAATTCCTGGTTGGCGTCGAAATGTATGTGGCTGACGCGAATATCGTCGAAGTTGAGGGGGTGAAGTCGCGCACGACATGCGCTGAAACTCTCCTCTGCGGTTTGAAACCTGACCGTAGACAGGGAAACCAGCATAGCGTCGTCGCCACTGAAGCTGAAACCAGGTTGCCGTCCCGAGCGCAGGTCTGCATAAGCGAGCTGTGTGGCCGCCGCTGGTACTTTAACTACTGGATCGCCAGCTCTGGTTTTTAAACTGGCCATGAGTTGACTCGGCTGCAGGCTTTGCCAACCGGCCGGCTCGCTCACCAGGTCAACCGGGAGGCCGCTGGCAAAGCGGCGTGTACTGACAAGTTCCAGCGCAAGCTTCCTGCCGGCAGCCTGGGTAAAAACAGCCTTACCGAAACGGGGTATGACGTGTTCAAGGCGACACAGAATTGGACTATCCGACGTCAATTGCCACTGCGAATCTTCGATCGACGATATGAAGCGCGGTTTTTCCATCTGCGCATAGGCGGAAAAACTGACGCATAAAAACAAAATAACAACCCTGATTAGCAAGATACTAGACCACTGGTTACAGAAACTAACCGTTGTATCGGCCCCTTCGCTGCTAGCTTGAGCGCTTTATCGATTGAGAAACTTTAATACCAGCCGGGAAAAGGCCGCAGGTTGTTCGGCATGCAGCCAGTGACCGGCAGCCTCCAGGGTGATAATTTCCGCCTCGCTGAAATGCGCCGAGATCTGTCCTGTCTCGGCTTCGCCGATGTAGTCGGATAAAGCGCCGCGAATGAAGATTGTGGGTATATCGATACGCCAGTCTTCGCTGTCGCTCTCAAAGGTGGTTAATTCACGCATATTGGCCTTGATAGCGGACCAGTTCACACGCCACTGCCATTGGTCCTGTTGCTTGACCAGATTTTTCAATAAAAAGGCACGCAGTTGATCTTCAGGAATGTTGGCCTTGAGTAGCTGGTCCGCCTGCGCACGGCTTTGCAGATCTTGTAGCGGCAATGCCAGAATCGGGGTGATCAAATCATCATAATCGTGAAAATAGGCAACCGGGGCTATGTCGGCGACCAGCAGGCGCTCATCCAGTTGGCGATGTCGCAATGCCAAAGTCATTGCCACCTTTCCTCCCATACTATGGCCAAGCAGCTGGCAAGGGCCCAATTGCAGATGCTCGATCAGGGCTGCGACATCATCGGCCATAACGGCATAATTCATCACC
>CAXBMV010000197.1:0-6209 GCA_963976575.1 uncultured Gammaproteobacteria bacterium
CAATCTGACTTAGCGCACTTCAAAGGTCATAAGGGTGTTTGTGTAAAAGTGGACAATGCATTGCCCCTGGGGACTTTGTTGGACTGGTATTACCATTAACGCCTAAGCGAAGGCTTGCATGGTGACTTCTACATAAGAAAGAGTGGGTGTTTATTCTCATGGTCATCTCTCAATACAGGGATGTCGCAGAATCAAACAGCGCTATCCCCTAAAACGGAGTTTCATCTAGAAATCGTTTCAATACATTGGTAGTGATGCGGGCTACATCGTTATCATAACCGTCATGTGACAAGCTGCCTGCCCAGGCGATAGAGCCGGTTGAGAAGACGGCACCATGGCCGGATGTTTCAAAAAACACCATGTCAGCACGAATGATTTCGGCTTCGGTGCCACCCAGGCCCGGTGCCGGATCGTTCATGTCTTCCGGTGTCATAAGGTATAGATCGCTGTGACGTTCGGAGGATGCGAGCACCAACGCGTTGGGTGGCGTGCCGAGTGCTGGGTCTGCGGCATCGAGCTCCAGTCCAGCCGCGCCACCGCCACAAAGGCCGAAATCTCCAAAGGTTTCGTTGGTGACTCCTTCAAATATAAAAGCAGCCCGAGGATCATAGCTATCGGCGTTACGAACATAGGGTGATGACCTGTCAAATCCCTGTGAAACCATGCCGACCCCGGCCAGTTGATTGGGTGGACGGCCATTTCGACGCCAGAGTCCCGTGTATTCACCAGTGAAGCTGGAGTAGAACTCTCCAGGGCCAGGGGCAGACGCGCGGATACCATCTTCCGACTTGCGGCACTCGATCACGCCTGGCAGGACAGGGTGATAGGAAACCCGCCAGTAGAATCAATTGCCGCCCATGTACATGAGGCGACCGCCTGAGTTGGTATATTCCTGCAGGCTATCCAGCATTGCGAGGCTGTAATATTCCGGGTGGGATCCAGTAATGATTGCCCGGTAGCCTGAAATCGCAGCGACCCCTTCGGCTTCGAGATCTTCGTCAGTAATGACGTCAAACGGCTGATCCAGCTTTTCTAGCCAGTCAAGAATGTGTGTGTCAGCGTTAAACTGCCAGACATTTGACCCGGAACCCCCCAGATGACCAATATTTCGGGGCTGCATGTTGACGATTGGGCGTAGTCGCGATGAATAGAAAACACCACTGCCATCGTTGTGCAGATCATAGAAGGAGAGGCCGATCTCCGGATGTTCCTGCATGTATAGATCTATCGGGTTCATTTGCAGCAGACGGCCAGCGACGATTTCGGTTTCAGGCACATCGATGCCGATACGATTGTTGGCATAGGCCATATAACTGGCGGTTGGCATCAAAAAGGCGATCGGGGCGGTTGTCTTGCCGAGGGGGGCGCGTACCGCAAACGGGACGTAGTAGCTTTCGTCTCCAGCATAAAGACGGACGGCGTAAACACCACTTGGGAGATCCTCTGGTATGCGTATTTCGAAGTCCGCCTCCCATTGGCAGTCATAGAGATCGTCATCGTGGAAGTGTATCGACGCATAGTGTGCCGGGCAGTTGCTCCAGCAGTGTTCATCACCGTTCCAGGCCTGGCCCGGGACCCCACGTGCTGGCAGGTTTATCAGGCGGCCGTGCAGACTATTGCTGGATACGTCGGTGATTCGATCACTCGGAATATCAATCGAGAAATCCCAGGCTGCGACCGTGTCCGGCCGACTCGCGGGCTGAAGGCTATTCATTTCTTCGAGAGATATCGCGGTGGAATAGATTCGGGGTGCTTCAATTCGACCATTGAAATGTTCCAGCAATCGTTCGCCATCGGCAGGACGAGCTGCAATGATTACGGGAACTCCGCTGGTCGAGCCAACATCCGGGGCCGCTGGGGTGGACATCGAACCCTGATCATTCACCCCTGCATACTTGATATTTGGCTGTTGGGAAAGGCAAAGCATGCCGCTGTCGGCATTGTAGCTAGCGCTGATCAGGTACCACTTTTCTGCAAGCAGTGACAATTCGCACGACAGCATGTAGCACTGTTCGGATGAAGTGGAGACGCAGAATGCCAGTGCGCCTGCTTCATTCAGAAGCAACCGAAAACCAGCGCCCGTCGTGGGATCTTCGCGACAGATGATTGTCTGCCTGCCTTTTGCAGGGGTCGTCGGCCAGATGTAGGTTTGCAGGCTAAAAGAGGATAGCGCACGCAGGGCAGGGGCATCTGCAATTTCAGCATGAGAGCCGGCGTGAATAGTCTGGTAGCGACCCTTGAACGGTCCGCCGAGATCGAGCGGTAGCGGTTTTTCGCGGTAACCAGGACCATCCGGATTGATGTCACCCTGAATCACGCGCAGCAGCTGCGCGTCGTAGCTTTCCAGGCCATCGCAACTCACCATAATCTTGACGGACTCTGTGGGCGCTAGCGACACTCGATCAGAGTAGGCAAGAATCCTGGTCATGACGTCTCCTGCTCCAGATTCTCTCCGGTATGTGCCTTCCAGCGCATTTTGAAAACAGTCCATTCGGCTTCTGCGAGATCGGTAAACTCCAGATGCTCCAGCGCTTCAATCGGTTGCCCTCGCCCGGCTGGCAGTTGACCCAGTACCCACCGGCGGAAAGGTTCACGAACTATCAGCACATACTTGCCAGATTTGGGCCCGCCGCGCAGGACATTTAAAACCCGTTGCAAGCCGGGGCTGGCGGGGCCGAGCGGATTGAGCCTGAATTCGTCTGCGTAGACGAGGTCATCCTGTGTAATTCGATAACGCGACACTCAGCTAATTCCTCAGGAATTTGGCAGCACCTGGTCGAGGGTGCGCTGCAACTTGTCAAAGAGTTCATCTATTTGTTGATTGGTAATAATGAACGGTGGGGCTAATACGATTGCCTGGCCAATGGGTCGGCATATGAGTCCGTGCTCCAGTGCCACGTTGGCAATCTGTTCTGCCACCGGTTGTTCCGGCGGGAAGGGTGAATTATCTTCCTTGTTACTGACCAGTTCCAGTGCCCCCATCAGGCCAACACCGCGTGCTTCACCAATGTGCGGGTGAGAAGCAAACTGATGCAAGCGTTCCTGAAATCTGGGCGCTACGACCGCCACATTGTCGAATACGCCATCGTTCAGAATGATATCGATTGCTTCCAGCGCGATCGCACAACCAACGGGATGCCCGCCAGTGGTAAAGCCATGTGGAAACTCTCCAAACTCTTCGGCAGCGGCGACGAGCTTGTCGTTGATTTCATCGGAAATCAAAACGGCACCCATCGGAAAATAACCGGCAGTCATGCATTTTGATGCGACGATGATGTCTGGTTTGATGTTGTATGTCTGGCATCCCCAGAGATTGCCGGTTCGCCCAAATCCACAGATAACCTCGTCGGCCACCAACGGAATACCATACTTCTTCAACACAGGTTGAATGGCATCAAAATATCCCTCCGATGGAGGTATTACCCCGCCGGCTCCCATAACGGGCTCGGCGAAAAATCCGGCAATTGTATCGGGACCTTCCGCCACGATTAGTTTCTCGAGATTTCGGGCACATCGCCTGGAAAACTCTGTTTCGCTCTCACCATCCTGTCCGAATCGCCAATAGTGAGGGCAGTCGGCAAACAGAAATCCTTCGAGTGGCAAACCGAAGGCGTTGTTGTAGGCCTTCCCGGTGAGGCTTGCGGTCAATCCGGTAACACCGTGATAGGCATTTTGGCGCGATATAATTTTGCGGCAGTCGGGTCGTCCCATTCCCCGATTGATCATCCACAGCATTTTGATGACGCTGTCGTTCGCTTCAGAACCGGAATTGGTAAAAAATGCTTTACCCATTGGTACAGGCGCGATTTCCAGCATCTTCTCTGCCAATGCTACGGCCGGCTCGGTTACTCGTCCGAAGAAAGCATGATAGGCGGGAAACTTGCGGATCTGTTCTATGGCGGCATTGACCAGTCGTGGGTGATCAAAACCGGCGACGACGTTCCATAGCCCTGAATTGCCCTCAATGTAGCGGTTACCATTGCTGTCCTCGACATAAATTCCCTCACCGCGAGCCATTACTACGGGCCCATGATCTTGCAGAGTTCCAAGGTCAGAGAAACCGTGCAGCATGCTTTGCAAGTCACGGGCTTCCCATGATTCAGGTGTAAAAGTTGAGGTTGAAGGTGAAGTCACAGTAGGCTGCTCCTAAGTAAAAAATGTAAGTAATTGATCCGCTTCGAGGGCGCGACAAACAAGGCCCGGCGGGCGTAAGGTGGTCATATCGTCCGCAGCTAACATGGCATTGACGATGGCCTCTTCTATTGCTTCGGTCGCGGCCATATAAATCGGATCGAGTCGTTCGTCGTTGATCATGTCGAAATTACGCTTTTTGAGGGATAGGGCCACGGTTGGCTGTACTGAATGCGATGAAGATATCACCGGAATTGTTTCCACCAGGTGTGCCGCCGCGACCAATGCCGATAGCCGCACGTTTTGCGAGACGCTGCAATTGGTGCGGGGCCATTGGAATGTCGGTGCCCAGCACGACAATGATGGAGCCCTGTTCTGCCGCGAGTAATCGGTCATGGGTCAAAACTTCGCCGACGCGTTGACCGAGGACAGTAAACCAGGGGCGCAAGCCATGATTTGCCTGCACCAGTGCGCCAATGAAATGTTCTTGTCCATCGATACTGAGTTTGCGGGAAGACGTTCCTGTGCCGCCTTTGAACTCGTAGCAAATCATGCCGGTACCCCCGCCAACATTGCCCTCGTCAACCGGGCCCGGTGCCGCGACCTCAAGAGCAGCCAGCGCGTCCGCTGCGGTTATGTGCTGGCCGTTGATATCGTTGAGCACGCCATCGTAGGTTTCGGCCACCACTGGCATGGCCCAGAGGTGACTGTTATGCCAGGTTTCCGAATAGTTATTGATCATCCACTTGACGGCCGCATGATGAACCATACCGACACTGTGCGTGTTGGTAATGCAAATCGGTCCGACGAAGTAACCACCATCCTGTATCCAGTGTGTACCGGTCATTTCGCCATTGCCATTGAGCGCATAGCTGCCGGCCCAGACGGGCTGCGGTTCGGTTTGATGTCCGAGGGGAAGGATTGCGGTAACACCGCTGCGCACGGGTCCCTCACCTTGTATCAGCGACCCGTTCCCTTCGATTCGGGTACAAAATCCAACCTCGACGCCAGGCACGTCTGTAATGGCATTGTGAGTACCGACTTCACCCGGGAAAGGGAGTCCGGCTTCGCGTGCGCGCAGTTTCGTCATGATTTATTACCCGGGTCGATTTCGAGAGTAACGGACATCAGTTATTTCCTACTGCGCAGGTAAAGACCGAGCGATGCGATGGCAAATGAAAAAACCAGCATCAGCGTTGCAATAGCATTAATTTCCGGTTTCACCCCTCGGCGAAGCATGCCGTAGATGAAAACCGGCAGCGTGGTTGAATCAACTCCGGCAATGAAATAGGTAATGACTAAATCATCCATGGATATAATAAACGCCAGCAAGGCGCCCCCGATCACACCCGGCATTATCTGTGGCAGGGTGATACGACGAAAGGTGGTCCACGGAGTTGCTCCGAGGTCTGCCGATGCCTGCTCCAGGGTGTCATCCATGCCGGCAAGTCGAGCACTGACAACAATGAATACATAAGAAACCAGAAAGGTGCAGTGACCGACGATGATCGACATTAATCCCAGTTTGATGCTGAAGGTAACGAAGAACACCAGCAACGCAATGCCAAGAACGATATCGGGCATCACCATCGGCATGTAAAGCAGGCCTCGATAAAAGGACTGCATGCGAAATTGATAGCGGTACAGGGCCAGGGCAGTCGAGGTGCCGACAATCGTAGAGAACGAAGTCGTGCTGAATGCGACGATAAAACTGTTTTTGACTGAAGCGAGAAGTTGATCTGTCGATTCGACGTAGAGTGTCTGCTCGTTAAGTTCGGTGGGAAATCCGAAGATCGAATAGTACCAGTCGAAAGTAAATTCTTTCCAGATCATCATGTTCACTGGATGGCTGTTGAATGAGTAGATCACGACCACGGTGATAGGGGCGTAGACAAATATCAGGAACAGAATTCCGTGCAAACTTAACAGGTGTCGAAGCCATGAGCGTTTCATTGGCTAATATCCATGCGCTTCAGATGCCGCAGGTAGAGAATGATAAGAAAGAGCATGACCAGCATGATCATCACCGACAGGGCCGAGCCAAACGGCCAGTTGCGAGCTGACAGAAACTGTTGCTC
>CAXBMV010000198.1:0-6197 GCA_963976575.1 uncultured Gammaproteobacteria bacterium
TCTTTATCGACATCGACTATTTCAAACAGATCAACGATCAGTTCGGCCACAAGGCAGGTGATGACACGCTTAAGTTTATCGCCAAAACCCTCAGTAAACGCTGTCGTGAGTCTGACATACTGGCGCGAACCGGCGGCGATGAGTTCATCCTCCTGCTAGCCAATTCGGATCAGGAAGCAGCCGCTAAACTGGCCGAAGTGATCATGCAATCGATTTCTATAGGGCAGTCTGAGCAGGGGCCTGCGGTTAGTATCAGCGTTGGCATTGCGCAACTCGAAACCCAGGACAACAACCTCGAAAATTTATTGCAACGCGCTGACAAGGCCTTGTACAGGGCCAAGCAAAGAGGCCGCAATCGCTACCAGTGCTGGCAGGCCGCCTAGGCCAGCAGCGCAATAATCACTATCCCCAGCAACACCCGGTAAATGACAAATGGCAACATGCCAATCTTGTCGATCAAGCGCAGAAAAAAGTGAATACACAATCCGGCGAACAGGGCCGACAACAGCGCCCCGGCCAGTAATTCAACCCAGGCCACGGGCTGGTCAGCTGCGATCAGTTCTGAAGTTTGCAAAACACCGCTGGCAAATATCAGTGGCATGGCCAGCAGAAAGGAAAAGCGCGCTGCCGACTGCCGCGTCAATCCCAGCATCAGCGCAGCGGTCATGGTAATACCGGAGCGTGAAGTTCCCGGAATCAATGCCAGCGCCTGCATAGCACCGATAATCAGCACGTCTTTGATACTGAGCTGATACTCGTTGCGTTTGGGTTTCGATTTCGCATCCGCATACCAGAGCAACAGGCCGAAGCCGATCGATGCAAAAGCGATTACCCAGGGAGAGCGCAGGCTGGTTTCCACCAATCCCTGCAATAACAGGCCGGCGACTACTGCCGGTAAGGTTGCGATGATTACCCACCAGGCGAGGCGACTATCCTGGTTGGCTTCACCGCCGGACAAGCTACTCGACCAGGCACGCAACATGCGCCAGACTTCATCGCGAAAATAGACCAGCACCGCGATCAAGGTACCCGCATGTACAGCCACGTCGAACACCAGTCCCTGGTCCGCCCAGCCGAACAGGCGCGGCAACAGAATCAGGTGCGCCGAACTGGAAATCGGTAAAAACTCTGTTACGCCCTGCACTATGGCGAGCAATACGATTTGCAGGCTATCCATGAAACACTCCTCGACGCATTGCCGGCCATTCCAGACCGATATTTTTTTGCAGGGCCAGCACCTTGAACTTTTCACCCATTTCTTCACCCAGCGTCAGGGTTTTGACCTGCTGGGCAATCGCCAGTGCGGCGCGGCCTTCGAGGTCTTCTACCAGGCCTTGCGCGGTCTCCAGCAAACCGTTAGCGATCAGGAACTGGCGCTGGGATACCAGACCACAGATTTCAAATTGCGCCGCCTCGGCGGCATCCGCGACCGCGTCGAAATCGACGAACGCGGTGACATCCTGTAAGCCCGGGTAAATCAACGGGTCCGCATGCACACGATGGCGAAAATAACAGGACAGCGTTCCGCTGCTGCGCCCGGGGTGATAGTAATCCTGTTGTTCGTAACCGTAGTCGATGATGAGCACAGCGACGCGATTACAAGCCTGCGCCAGTGCAGCCAACCAGGGCTGGTAGTTTAAATTGATTTCACTGCGATAGCCTTCGGGCAATCGTCCCAGACCCTCCTCGATCTGCTGCATCTGCCTGACCGCGGCGCTATCTTCGGCGTATAACTGCCAGGCAAAACGACCCTCCAGCCAGGCGACCCCAAGTTCCTGCCAGTGTTGCTGTCGGCTGACGATATTCACCGGCATGGCGTCGAGGACTTCATTGGCGATGACTACCCCGTCGAAATCCTGCGGCATAGCTGATAGCCATTCAATTCGGGCAAACACTTCACTATCGAGCTGCTCCCTGAGATACGCCTGTTGACGCAGTTTCAGATCGCCGCTGACTTCCAGAATCTGGTATTTTTCAATGCTGTTGGCAGCCTCCAGTAGCTGTGCACAAAGCTTTCCGCTGCCGGCACCGAACTCGAGCACGCATGGCGCGCAGCCCTGCTCGAACAGTTTCAGACATTGCTCTCCCAGCGCGTAACCGAACAGCGCTGAAATTTCCGGTGCGGTGATAAAATCGCCCTGCGCACCGAACTTGATCGAGGCGGCGCTGTAATAACCCAATCCCGGTTCGTATAACAAGGCCTGCATAAATTCGTCGAATGCAATCACCCCGCCGCGGTCGTCGATGCGTTTGATAATTGTTTCGGCGAGTAGACTGCTATGCGCAATCGCATCGGCGTCGACTTCGGGTAAATCAACCAGCATGGGCCGGGCACCGCAATGCTGACAAATCCAGCCGCTGGCGAATCTCGCCCGGCGCTAGCGTCTGCTCCTGAGAATGATATGATGACACTTTATTCGCTACTACCCGCTTCATGATGCTGACTGACAAAACCGCGCTGGTAACCGGCGCGGCCAATCGATTGGGCGCGCAGATCGCCCGCACTCTACATCAAAATGGGGCAAATCTCATTATTCATTACCGCAGCTCGGCAAGCGCCGCAATGGCACTGGAGAAGGAGTTAAACCAGCAACGAGCTGGCTCAGCTTCATGCATCGCTGCCGACTTATCCCTCGTCGATGATATCAACCGGCTCGCAGAACAAGCCTGTGCCAGTTTCGATGGTCTGGACCTGTTGATCAACAATGCCTCGTCTTTCTATCCGACACCGCTCGGAGAAATTAACGAGCAAGCCTGGGATGACCTGGTAGCCAGTAACTTCAAGGCACCGTTATTCCTCTCGCAAGCCTGCCATGCGGCCTTGAAAAAAAGCCGCGGCTGCATTATTAACATGGTCGATATTTACGCCTCCCGTCCGCTGGCACAACACAGCGTTTACAGTAGCGCCAAGGCCGCCAATCAAATGCTGGTGAAATCTCTGGCGCTGGAAATGGCACCCGATGTACGCGTCAACGGCATTGCGCCCGGGGCGATCCTCTGGCCCGCCACAGATACGGCCGAAGACGAAGCGCAGCAACAGGCAATCCTGCAGCAAGTCCCGCTGAAACGCCTCGGTAGCACGAAGGCGATAACCGACTGCCTGCTGATGCTGGCAGGCAACGACTACATCACCGGCGAAATCATTCGCGTCGATGGTGGTCGATCACTGACCTGAAATCGATGAATAAATTCTGGAGCAAAGAGGTAGCAGCGCTGTCCCCTTACATCCCCGGCGAACAGCCGCAGGAGCAAGCGTACATCAAGCTGAATACCAACGAAAACCCCTACCCACCCTCGCCGGCGGTAGCCGGGCTGCTGCGCGATTTTGAATACCAGGCATTGCGTCTCTACCCCGATCCGGAAAGTCAGCACCTGCGCGAGGCCCTCGCCGATTACCACGGGGTGCAAGCCAGCCAGGTATTTCCCGGCAACGGCTCCGACGAAGTTCTGGCGCATGCCTTCCAGGCTTTCTTTCGCCAGCCAAAGCCGCTGTTGTTTGCCGACATCAGCTACAGCTTTTATCCAGTGTATTGCGCGCTCTACCAGATCGACTACAGGCGCATTCCGCTGGACAGCGAATTCCGCCTGGATTGCCGGGATTATCTGATCGACAATGGTGGCATAGTCATCACCAATCCCAATGCGCCCACCGGTATCGCCCTCGAACTGGAAAGCATTCGAGCCTTGTTGCAGGCCAACGCGGATTCCGTGGTGTTGATCGACGAAGCCTATGTCGACTTCGGCGCCGAGTCAGCAAGCAGTCTCATTGCTGAATTTGACAACCTCGTGGTGGTGCAAACCTTTTCCAAATCACGCAGCCTCGCCGGCCTGCGCCTCGGTTACGCGCTCGCCCAGGAAAGCCTGATCGAAGCCCTGCAACGCGTGAAGAACTCGTTTAACTCTTATCCGATAAATCGTATCAGTAGCGAAATCGCACTGACCGCACTGGCCGATCATGACTACTTCCTGCAAAGCCGTGACCGGGTAATCGCAACGCGCGAACGTCTCGGCCGCGAACTCCAACAACTGGGCTTTCATGTGTATCCGTCCTGCAGCAACTTCCTGCTGGTAAAACATAAGCACAGCAGCGCCAAATCCCTCTACCTGCAACTGAAATCCGAAGGTATTCTGCTGCGTTACTTCGATAGTCCTCGCATCGACAACTGTCTACGCATCAGCATCGGCACCGACGCCGAATGCGATGCATTGCTGGCCGCGCTGGGCAAATTAATCTAGTTCCAGACGAACAGCGCCAGAAAGTGCAGTTATTCGCTAAATTGCGCGATATTTGGTTTTAGTATTCTGATCCGCTGCCGATAGCTCGGTGAATGAGATCACTGAACGGATTCGACATTTCCTCCTTATCCTCTCTGTTAAAAATCAACCGCAGCGTTTTGATAGTATTGCCGCTATTCTTAATCGGTATTTCCCTGATTACCTGGCGTCTGGTTGCCTATGGTCAGCAAAGAACGCTGGAATACCAGGCGATAGGAATTGCCGAAATCATTGCCCGCCAGGCCGGTAGCGCGCGTTCCGTATATTCTCGCTACGTGGTTAGCAAGCTAGGCGGAGACGGCTTTGGCGCCCATATCGAGTCGGGCGACAAAATAGGTTTCGTACCGCTGCCAGCTCAATTTCTGAAACTGTTCGGGCGTGAAGCCAGCGCCGGCAGCGATGGCCTGTTTCACTACAAGCCGATCAGCAAATGGAATCTGGAGTCCAGCCAGGGGCTGGACGATGAATTCAAGCACTGGGCCTGGAATGAGCTCGAAAAACAGGATATTGCCAATCCCGAACAGGCGATCGACTGGAAGGCGATATGGCGCTTCGAACAGATCGATGGATTTACAACCTTGCGCTATCTGCGCGCGGATCCGGCTTCGGCAGATTCCTGCGTGAGTTGCCACAATGCCTACGAAAACACGCCGGAAATCATCGAAAGACGCCGGCAAAACGGTCAGGAAACCGGCAAACAATGGCGCAAACACTAGTTGCTCGGAGCAATCCAGGTAACCATTCCGCTGGATAAAGTCGAACTGATAGCGACCCGTCAAACCAATATCACCACACTGATTATTGTTTTTACTCTTGGTGGTGGATTGCTGGCCATCGCCTTTTTTGTGATTCGCGACTTGCTCAGGACGCAACGGGTAGCCCACGAAATGACCTGGCGCGCAAACCACGACCCCCTCACCGGGCTGGCCAGCCGACTGGCGTTTGAAAACCGGGCCCGGGAGTTATTGTCTCGCTGCCGTGTGGACAATAGCACTCATGCGCTGATGTTTATGGATCTTGACCAGTTCAAGATAGTCAACGACACCTGCGGACATAGCTCCGGAGACGAACTGCTCTGTTTACTCGCCAAAGAAATGGGGAAGTACATACGCGACAGCGATATGCTGGCGCGCCTCGGCGGTGACGAGTTCGGTGTACTACTGGAAGGCTGCGACCTGGACAATGCCTACCAAAGCGCCGAAAAGCTGCGCATGGCTATCCGCAACTTTGAATTTACCCGGGGTAAACGTACCTTCGAGATCGGCGTCAGTATCGGCCTGGTGCCACTGAATAATAACGCCAACGACGTTGCCGGACTGCTTAGTCTGGCCGACCTGGCCTGTTACACGGCCAAGGACGGGGGCAGAAATCGCATTCAGGTTTACTCGGAAACAGATACCCAGGTGAACATACGCCAGGCTGAAATGGAATGGGCCTCGCGCTTCAACCGTGCCATCGAAGACAACCGCCTGAAACTGGCTGTGCAGTATTCATCCTGCCTGAATCCAGAAGCTCCCTGGCAACTCTACTCCGAGATATTGCTACGCATGGTCGATGAAAAAGGCAGACCCCTGCCGACGGCGAGCTTTATCAGCGCAGCTGAGCGCTATCACTTCATGCCGACCATTGATCGCTGGGTGGTTAAATCCGTGTTATCTATGATCAAGAACGGCAACCTGCCGCTACGCGACAATGAAATCATAGCCATAAACCTGTCCGGCCTATCGATTAGCGAAGCCGAGTTCCTCGATTATGTGCGCGATCAATTCCGACACTATTCCGAGGTGCCGCCAGGGCGTATCTGTTTCGAAATCACCGAGACAGCCGCGATAGGTAATATTAATAGTGCCCAGTATTTTATCGATACGCTGCGAGAGTTCGGCTGCCTGTTCGCGCTGGACGATTTCGGTTCAGGGTTAAGC
>CAXBMV010000199.1:0-6191 GCA_963976575.1 uncultured Gammaproteobacteria bacterium
AATGGGTGATCGGTTTAAACCAGAATCAGTGATCGGAATGGGCCAGAATATGCAGCAACCAGTTCCCTACGCTTTTTGGTTTGTATGCCTTAGCGTGGCTATTCTATTTCTTTATCTGTGCACTATGGCTGTTCGGTAAGCCTATCCACAAATACATAAAAATAATCGGGACTACGCTTGGTATTTCTTCGCTTGTTTTTGGTGGCTACCTCGGGCTTTTCATGTTTATCCTGATCCCGCCAGTAATCCTGGCTGGTTATATCGTTTTTAGAAGACCGGGTGTTCAACCGCTGGCCTTCAATGCAGAATCCAGCCAGTGAGGATTTTGAAGATGAGCTTATCAACTTATGAATCCCCTGCAGTGATTAGCTCAATAATCGCCGCGTTCATTTCGGGCGCCCACTTAGTACGAGCTTTTTTTCAACCAGAGTCGGAGCGACTATGAATTTGACTGCTTTACCCATTGTGATCATTGCGTCACTCGTTTTGGCATCCTGTGCATCCACGCCTCGGGGCACCGAAGCCGATCCACCTTCGCAACTATCGGAGTATACAAACAAGCATTTAAAAATGTACGAGACCAGGCCCGAAGTTCAGCTCGCGAGCTCTGATTGCGCAAACTCGAAATTACTGAATTGTATGAGCATTGACCAGGGACAGTGCCTGCTGATTACCAAGGTTGCCAGATATAAATGCGCGGAAAAGGTTATCGCAAAGTTCGGCAATGAGCCCGATATAGAAGATCCATTCATCGATGGCTACTACAAGGGCTGCTATGCATCGAGTTTTTATTTGCAAAGCCCTGTCGGAATTAAAACCGCGATGGACTGTATGAAGTAAAGCGTTTCAGAGCTATCCTGGAAAACGTAACACACAGGGACACGCAGTCTTTTGCTTCCACTTGCAAAGTGTGTGTCCCTTCAGGCTTTTGTCTCTTTATGGTCGGCCGCTTGATACGGGCCTTATGTTTGCTACCAGAGTCGGAATAATTATGAATTCTATCTCTAGCCCCTTTGTGATAACTGCGGCGCTATTTTTGACATCCTGTGCAACCACGCCGCAAAGCATCGAAGTCGAATCACCCTCCCAGCTCACAGAATTTACCTATAAGCACCTAAAGATGTATGAGGCCAAACCTGATGTGCATCTTTCTGCCTCTGCTTGCGCAGACCCCAAAGTACTGAAATGCATGAACATTCACCAGTGGCAGTGCCTGTTAATTACAAAGGTGGCCATATACAAATGCGAAGAAAAGTCTGTTGCACTATTCGGCAGTGAGGCCGATTTAGAAGATCCATCCATCGAAGGGTACTTCAAGGGATGCTATCAATGGTATTTTCTAGGACAAAGCCCTGTCGGAAACAAGGCCACTCTGGACTGTTGGGACTAACCCGTTTCCAGGCTGTTCCGGAATAAGGGAGACGGAGGAATTAATCTTTAATCCCTCCGTCTGCTTTTATTACTTCAAGGTTTTTCTTGCTGATTCACTTCCGCTGCAGGTGCAGCACCAGGGCGCCGTCTACCCAGTATTCGATGAAGTTGGCGTTTGTCTGCACGCGATCGGACCAGACATCATTGCCACGAAATCCGGTAGAAACCAGATCGACGCTGCCGTTAAACCAGTTGCGGTAAAAGTCGCGGTTCTTGTTTGATATGCGAACCGTGACGCTATCGTCCACGTGGTTCGGTGTCAGTTTAACCCAGACGTCACTGCCTTCGGACCTGACCGAACTGACAATGGTTGCATCCTGCGCGAGAATGTCGAATGCAAGCTCGCCAGCCAGACTGGCTGTAGTGAACGCGAGTCCCAGGATAGTGATTATTATTTTGTTCATTGTTTCTCCAAACTCCAGATAAGGCACGTAATCCGTGCATGCAATTCAGGGGACAGTATACCTGTTACCCAACACTGGAATGCTAATAAGGCACTAAAATATCATGCGCCTTTTTGAACCTGCCGCTTATCCTGATTTACCCAGTCCTTTGCAGGCATCAACCATGCTGCCTTTGACCAGGCTTGTTAGCATGGCGGCTACCGGCGGCATCTGGCTCATTGGCGCTAACACGAGGTCGCGTAACAGGGGCAGCAGCTTGCTATTTGATTGATACATGGGGGTAAACGCCCAGCTCAACGCCTGATAAAGCATCACATGGTTGCGTCGCGCTTTTGCATAGGCACGAAATGCTGCTGCCGGTGAATAGAGTTCCAGGGCGCAGGCAAGGGCATAGGCATCCAGTAATGCCATATTCGCTCCCTGTCCCAGTTGCGGGCTGGCGCGATGCGCCGCGTCACCGATAAACACCAGGCGCTCGGCATAGGGTTTGAATAGCTGACCGTGGCTGTAGCGGGCCATGGTCATTTGTTCGTGCCGGGTGATCTGGCGCACAAACGGGGATAATTCTGGCCACAGGGCTACCGCCGCGGCCTGCCAGTTTTGCAGGTCTGTTTTCAGCCAAAGGTCGTAATCACCTTTTGGCATCGACCAGAAAAGCGTGGCTTTCTTTTTGTTTTCATCGGGCAGACTACCAATGGGCAGAATGCCAATCATGTTGCTGGCTTTGCGATAGCGCTGCTCCAATTGATTGTATTGCAGGCTGGTGTTTTCAGGCCAATCGACAGTTCCCCAGATAGCCCCGAAGGGAAGTTCTTTTGCACATAGCGGGCTCAGTTTTGATTGTACGCCGGATGCATCGATTACTAATTCAAAAGGGCCTGTTTGCTCCCCATTTTCCAGTTCGAGCATGCGCAATCCCTCGACAAGGCTGGAATGGACAACCCTGTTCCCAGGCACTATTTGAATCTGGCGCTGTTGTGCCGCGCGAAACAAAATATCAAAGAGGCTGGAGCGATGAATACCCAGGCCAAAACTGTCACCGTCCAGTTCTCCGTAAGACACATTCAGGACTTTACGTCCTGTGTCGGCTTCAAGACCGAGCATCCGATAGCCCCGTGCGCCTTTTGCCAGAGCATCATCGGCCAGGCCAAGTTTTTTCAGTATTTCAAGACCGACCGGTTGGATCACCAGCCCCGAACCCACCGGCGCAGCTTTTATAAACTGATCGTAGACAATGACATCATGCCCGTTATCAGCCAGAAAACTGGCCACGGTTAAGCCGCCAATGCCACAACCCACCACTACTATCTTCATGGTTTTCTGATCATTTATACAAAACCTTAGGACTCAATTTCTCAGCTACAGGAAAGAGCCAGCTTATCTTATTGATTGTGAAAATGTATCGCTCAAATATATCGATACTTTAACGCTTGAACTGAGGTTTTCGGGGCGTTCGCAGGGACACACAGGTTTCAGTCCCCGGCTGCAAAGTGTGTGTCCCTTTTGGCCTTTGTTACGCGACCAACGCCAATCTGAACATCGCGCTGTTGTACGCCTCTTATCGAGTGCTGAATCATCTACTGCCAAATCAGCAACAAATCTGGCGCGACATGCTGGACGGCGTGGGCCTCGACCCGGACGATGACAGCACCGACCTGACCACTGCGGTAGGCATAGGTAACGTCGCTGGGCAGGCCGTGGCGCTGGGTCGCGAAAACGATGGTATGAACCAGCTTGGTGACGCGGATGGACGCAGCTATAACCCGGAACCTTACAGAGACACCACCGGATACGTACCGGTGAACACCGCCTACGAGCTAAAAGATCCCTCCAGCTGGCAGCCGGAAATGCAGCGGCAGGGCATGGGAATTTACAAGATTCAGCAATTTGTCACACCGCAATACGGTCTCACCGAGCCTTACTCTTATCGAAACCCCAGGCGGTTCAGGGTAACACCACCGATCGACAGTAATCACCACAGGTTCGGCCGCTACAAGCATCAGGCCGACGAGGTGCTGCAGGCATCCGCGAACCTGACCGATGAGCAGAAAATGCTGGCCGAGCTTTACGATAACAAGATCAAAAGCCTTGGTTTTTCTGCCGTTTTTGCCGGTCTTTCCCAGGGGCTTAGCCTGCGCGAATTCATCGAGCTGGATTTTGTCACCAATATGGCAGCACATGACGCGGGTATTGTTGTCTGGCAGGAAAAACGTCGTCACGACGCGGTGCGACCGTTCAGTGCAATCGCTTACATTTACGGCGATAGCCCGGTCACGGCCTGGGGCGGTCCAGGTAAGGGAACGGTGAATGACCTGCCCGCCAATGAATGGCAAAGTTACCTTTCCGAGGCGGATCATCCCGAGTACCCGTCCGCATCGGCCTGTTTCTGCCAGGCCCACGGACAATCGGCGCGCCTTTATCTAGGTAACGACAATCTGAACTGGAGCGTCCCGGCACCGGCCGGTTCTTCCCTGGTAGAGCCGGGTATCACGCCCGCGACGGACATCGATCTGTTCTTCCCGACCTGGACCGGGTTCGTCGAAGACTGTGGGCAAAGCAGGGTCTGGGCGGGTGTACATTTCCAGGCATCCGTGGATAAAAGCCGCAATCTCTGCAACGTGTTCGGCGACATGGCCTACGATTATTTACAGGCACTGAACAACGGCACCGCAGCGGAAAGACCACCTGCCGTCGGGCTCGGGGTCAAGCACTGATTAATAGCGGTAGCGATAGTTAGAAGGGACGGAAAATGGAGGCGCAGGGATTAAGAATCCCTGCGCCTCCAGGTTTAATCTACCGAACAACAATTTGTTCCGCAGCGGACTGACAGGTTAAACTCAACGCGTTATGACAAACCAAAAAACACATAAAGGCACCGACGGGGGCACCTACAAGAGCCCCGAGATTCCCCCCGGCGTCGAGGTGCACGACGTTCCGATTGTCCTTGCCACGGATGAATCGCTGCAGGGCTATGGCTGCCTGGTTGACGACCCGGAAAACTTCACCGTTGAAAGTGGCAGGTTTGAAATTGTGCCCTGGCAACACGCCGGCTGGCGCAGTCTTGATCCCGGTACCGGCGATGAAGGCGGCACCACCGAAGGCGCCTTCCGGTTATTCTGGCAGGACGGTCATTTGTTCGGGGAAAACCTGGCGCTAGCCACCACCGCCAATCAATATCTGCTCGGGCTGGGATCGCTGCCATCAGACTCCGCAAAGTCTGCTGATGGTTTTTCCATCGATCATGTTTATGCCTGGTACTCGGATTACCATCCGGATGGTGGGCAATTGTTTTATTCGAGTAACAGTCCTATTGTTGCCAACCTCGCGCCTGCGCTGGGGGACAGTATCAAACCGGAAGACTTCACCGCGTTTTATGTCGAGGCGGGCAGCGGCCTGTATATCCACCCCGGCGTCTGGCATAACGCTGTCTATGTAAAAGCAGAACACGCGCCGACCGAGGTTTTCGGCCGCCAGGGCAAGGTACATGCAAGAATTTCGGTGCGCTGGCCGGAAGAGTTCAACAAGGTGCTGCGGGTTCCACTGTCGCTCTAGTCTTTAGAGTTCTGACGTCTACCAATGAGTTAGACTGTTGCCTTATTTTCTCAAGTATTAATATCAATCGAGGTTTGCATTGAAAAAAGATTATTTTGAACAAAAAGCACAAGACTATGACCGCGACGAAAAGCGGGTCGATAACGTAGTCAATATCGCAAACGCGGTCATACAGTCTGCCCGGCTTGATGAATCGATGCACTTGATGGATTTCGGTTCTGGAACCGGTTTGCTACTCGAACAAATAGCGCCCCTGGTGAAGAAAATAACCGCCGTTGATGTTTCGCCGTCGATGACTGCTGTGCTGCGTGACAAGCAGGCCAAACTGGGTTGTGAAATTGAAATCCTCGAAATCGATTTGTTAACGGCGCAGCTGGACTCGAAGTTCGATGGCATCATCTCTTCGATGACCATGCATCACATAGAAGATACCGATGCCATGTTCGACAAGTTTTATTCGTTACTGGCCGATGGCGGTTTCATCGCCCTGGCGGATCTGGATAGCGAAGACGGCAGTTTTCACGCGGAAGATACCGGAGTATTCCATTGTGGATTTCACAGGGACGCCATTGCAGCAAAAGCGAGACAGGCTGGTTTTCGTCAGGTCGCAATGACGGATGCAAGCAATATAGAGAACCCGCGTGGTAACTTTTCGGTGTTCCTGTTAAAGGCTGAAAAGTAGGCAGTAAAAATAGAAGAGACGAAAGGATTAGCAACTAATCCTTTCGTCCCGTTTGCCCCGGGCTTTTATGGCAGGACGGTAATATTCACTTCAACCGGGATGGCTTTGGATACCATCTCGTA
>CAXBMV010000200.1:0-6155 GCA_963976575.1 uncultured Gammaproteobacteria bacterium
ATACAGGAGACGAAGAAAAAGATGGCGACGAAAATATAAACCTCGGAAGATAATCCCTGCCAGTTGGTATCGGCCAGCGAGGCTCGGCCTATGCCCAGCAAATCCAGCAAACCGATGATAATGACCAGGGTGGTATCTTTATAAAGGCCGATAAAGGTATTCACGATTCCGGGTATGGATATCTTCAACGCCTGCGGCAGAATGATTAGTCGCATCGACTGCCAGTATTTCAATCCCATCGCGTCTGCTGCTTCAATCTGACCCTTGGGAATTGCCTGTAAACCGCCACGCACAACTTCAGCGATATAGGCCGCAGAGAACAGGGTAACCATGATCAACACGCGTAACAGCAGATCGAAAGATGTGCCCGGCGGGAGAAAATAATTGAGCATGGTGGAAGCAACGAATAACAGTGCAATCAGCGGCACGCCGCGGATAAACTCGATAAACGCAACACAGACCATGCGTACCGCGGGCATATGCGATTGCCTGCCTAAGGCGAGCACTATACCCAGCGGCAGGGAACCGACAATACCGGTGACGCCAATTACCAGGGTAAGCATAAAGCCGCCGAACAAATTGGTTGGTACGGTCTCTAGTCCAAAACCACCAATCAGCAACCAGCCTATGATGAAAGGCGCTGCCAGCGAATACCACAGCGCATGCTTGCGAAATGGCACGTTATCGAACAGCACAGGTATCAGCGCCGAAATCATCATGATAAAAGACAGATCGACACGCCAGCGCTCGGCGTCAGGATAAAAGCCGTAAACGAAGAGCTCGAAACGTCTGCCGATAAACGCCCAGCAGGCGCCAAGTTCATGACCAGCCGCCGCTGCTACGGCGCGGCAGTCATCGCGCGACTCGGCCGAAAATACCGCATTGAAGAGTATCCAGTCGAGCATCGGTGGAATTAACAAATAGAGAAAATATATCGTTAATACGGTGATGACGATGTTGGTGGTCGACGACAACAGGTTATGACGCACCCAGCCGTATACGCCGATTTCACTGGCTGGTGGTGCCATGTCCGGGTGTTCGCCCGCCAAGAATTGCTTTTCAGTAGTCATCCTAACGCTCCACCAAACGCATGCGTTTGTTATACCAGTTCATAAAGGCCGAAATCAGCAGCGAGAACGACAGGTAGAGTCCCAACACTATGGTCATGCATTCCATTTCACGACCGGTCTGGTTCAGGGAAATACCGCCAATTGTTGCCACTATATCCATGTAGCCTATAGCAATCGCCAGTGATGAGTTCTTGGTGATATTGAGGTACTGGCTGGTCAGTGGAGGGATAATGACACGCAGTGCCTGTGGAATGATGACCAGCTGCATGGTGCGATTCGGTTTGATTCCCAGCGCAAGCGCGGCCTCGGTCTGTCCATGGCTTATCGCCTGGATTCCGGCACGCACGATTTCCGCGATGAATGCGGCCGTGTATAGCGACAATGCCAAGGTCAGCGCGACGAACTCCGGTCTAAGCACCAGGCCGCCTTTGAAATTAAACCCCCTGAGTACCGGCATTTCCCAGTTTACCGGCGCGCCGGCAACAAAAAATACCAGGATCGGGAAAGCGATGATGGCTCCCAGGCTAATCCACAGTACTGGATAAATCTTGCCGGTAGCGTCCTGTATCTTCCTCGCATAGCGGCGAAACCACCAGGTACAGCCGATGCCGACGATAAACGCGATCAGCACTGCCCACATGGCCGGTTCAAAAAGAGGTTTCGGCGTGTAGAAGCCGCGATTGGTGAGGAATAGCGCGTCCTCGAAATTCAGTGCATTTTTCGGTAACGGCAGTGTATTAACGACTATGCCATGTACCAGAAGGATATGCAGTAGCACCGGCACGTTACGCACATATTCTATATAAACATAAACTACCTTGTTGATCAGCCAGTTACTCGACAGGCGTAACACACCGAGGATGAAACCAACAATGGTGGAAAGTATGATGCCGACGACGGCGACAAGCAGGGTATTGAGTATACCCACCAGCGCAGCGCGCCAATGCGGGCTTCTGGAGTCGTATGCGATCAGGGTCTGGTTAATATCGTAGTTGGAAGCTTCACCGAGAAATTTGAAGCTGAACCCCTTGCCGATGGCATCGAGGTTGGTAATTGCATTGTTGATGATGTAGAAAAAGAAACCGAACAACAGGGCAATGGTAATGACCTGGATGGTAACTGAGCGGAGTTCCTTGTCGAAGAATAATCGATAAGCAAGGGATGATTCGTTAGACGTGTCTATGGCTGCCATATTCGCTTCGCTCTTTAAAATGAGTCTTATGTATCGCCGAAATAATCTCTGGAAAAGCGGCGGTAGAGGACCGCCGCTCCAATACTACTGTCTAACGAACTGGCGCTGCATACATCAGACCACCGTTGGTCCATTGCGCGTTCAAACCACGTGAAAGACCGAGAGGCGTATTAACACCAATATTACGCTCGAAAATTTCACCGTAGTTGCCGACCGCAGAAATGGCACGAACAGCCCACTGCTTATCGAGTCCGATCATTGAACCGAAATCACCTTCGGTACCGACGATGCGGTTAACGTTAGGGTTGCTTCCGGCATTCATAGAGAGACTCTTGACATTGCCCTGGTTAATTCCCAGTTCTTCAGCAGCGATCAGGACGTTGAAAATCCAGCGGGTAGTGTCCGCCCATTCATCGTCGCCCTGGCGAACTGCCGGTCCGAGTGTCTCTTTGGAAATGATTTCAGGAAGCACGACATGCGCATTGGGATGTTCGAAGGTACTGCGCGTGGCAGCAAGACCCGAAGCATCAGTGGTGTACACGTCACAACGACCAGCCAGATAATTGGTTTGACCTTCTTCGTTGGTCTCAATCGGCACTGGCTCGTATTTCATGTTGTTGGCGCGAAAATAATCGGCCAGGTTTAACTCTGTAGTAGTACCAGTCTGGATACAGACAGATGCACCGTCGAGTTGCTTGGCTGAAGTAACGCCCAATGATTTCGGTACCAGGAAGCCCTGGCCATCGTAATAGTTCACACCGAGGAAAGTCAGTTTCAGATCAGCGTCGCGGCTCATGGTGATCGTGGTGTTACGATAAAGTATGTCACCTTCGCCTGAGTTCAACACGGTGAAACGTGTTTTACCGGTAGTGGGTACAAACTTGACCTTATTGCCATCACCCAGGATTGCTGCAGCAGTTGCACGACAGAAATCGACGTCGAAGCCTTCCCAGCGTCCAGAATCGTTAGGTGCGCCGAATCCGGCAACACCGGTGGTTACGACGCAGTTGAGTTCGCCTCTTTTTTTCACGTCCTGAAGCGTTCCAGCATTCACAACAGACGTCGAAGCAACGGCTACGACTGCTGCAGATACTGCCAGCGTTTTAAATAGTTTCATTGGTCACTCTCTCCAATTGTTATTAAAATAGATATCAACACGCTTTAGGTTGGGCTTTGCCCATTATTTTAACCGTGATGACAGTTGTGGAAGTTCGATTGTAATCCTCCTTGCGCAGAAAGTAACACAACCCGAGCTTCCAGCCAAGATTTTGATTATTCCGACATAATTATCGTTAGACGGGTTCTACCCATGCCACCGTCACGATTTGGGCCACTGGAGTAAATGCATGATTCGAGCAATGAAACTTAGCGACATCGACGCGATTCTCGAGATATACCGGCTCGGTCTGGAAACCGGCGAAGCCTCTTTCGAGCAGCAGGTTCCCGATTCCGAAACCTGGCAAAAGAAATATCTGCCGATTGCGCGCCTGGTCTGGGAACAGGACTCCACAGCAATCGGTTGGGCGGCGCTGGCGCCTGTTTCTGCGCGAGACTGTTACCGCGGTGTCACCGAAATAAGCATATACATTCACCCTGATCACCAGTCACGTGGTATAGGCAGCAAACTGATGCAGGAATTGGTCAAGGAATCAGAGGCGAATGGAATCTGGAGTCTTTATTCTTCGATATTCCCGGAAAACAGCGCAACAAGAAAACTTCATCTGCGCCATGGATTCAGGGAAGTTGGCATGCGCCAGCGCATTGCCCAACAAAATGGGCGCTGGCGCGACACACTGATTCTTGAACGACGCTCGACGCTTGTCGGCTTGTAAAACCCTATTCGCTTAGTTGACCTGCGAGCTGGAAACTTCCCGCGCCAGAAACTCGCCACTGATTTCGTCCAATGGCGCCAGGTCCCCAAGATAGTAACCCTGCGCGAAATCCACCCCTATAGACTTTAGCCGATCTATCACCCGCTCGTTATCGACGTTTTCGGCAATCGTCTTGATGTCCAGCAAATGAGCCATCGCATTAATCGATTCCACCATGGCAAAGTCAAACTGGTCAGTACAGATATCGCGCACCAGGTCGGCATTGATCTTGACAAAGTCGACAGGCAGCTTTTTCAACACTGCAAAACTGGCCAGACCACTGCCGAAATTGTCGATTGCAAAACTACAACCGCGGGCGCGAAGTTGCTCGATCAACTTGCCAGCGTTGGCAAGATTGTTATTCAGTGCAGATTCTGAAATCTCAAAACAAATCTGGTGAGGTTGCAGCACGCTCTTGTCGAATAGCTGCAACAGAAATTCAGCCAGCGAGTCATCGGCTATGGTGCCAGCAGACAGATTCAAGCCCAGCACCAGCTCGGGGTTCTGCATAAATACATGCGCGTAGTGAGCAAACAGACGCGCGATTACCCAACGATCTATCTGCGGCATCAGGCCGAAACGCGTTGCCGCAGGTATGAATGCGCCAGGGTTGATTACCCTGTCATCGGTGTCGACCAGTCGAAGCAATATTTCCGCGCGTGACCGAGGCGGCGCCTTGCTCTGCGGCTGCAGCGATACGATAGGCTGGTAAAGCAACATGAATCGCTGCTGCGTCAGAGCATCACGCAAATCCTGTGGCTGGATTCTATCCATTGTTGAG
Source organism: uncultured Gammaproteobacteria bacterium (assembly GCA_963976575.1). GTDB lineage: Bacteria > Pseudomonadota > Gammaproteobacteria. The sequence goes on from CAXBMV010000200.1 coordinate 4,915, forward strand.
TCACCGCTATCGCTGTCGGTTGGCCGGTGGGCATAGGAGCGTCCACGACCCAGGTTCTTGGCCATGTAGCAAGCCTGATCGGCGTCATTGATCAGCTGACTACGCGATGCGGACTCGGCCGTAATCGCCACCAGACCAATACTGAGGCCGACCTGGTAGGTTTTTTGATCCCAGTGGAAGCGATACTCGCGAACCACTTCGATCAGTATCTCGGCCACCTTGCTGGCCTTGCTGTCGGGACAGTTTTCCAGCAATACGCAAAATTCATCTCCGCCCATTCGTCCCAGCGTATCCCTGCCGCGTAACTGTCCGGCAAGCAAGGATGAAATCTGTTTGAGCAACTCGTCCCCGGCGACATGACCGGCACTATCATTGACAAACTTGAACTGATCAAGGTCGAGAAAAAGCAGCGCATGGCTATTGTCGAAATCGCGGGCTGACTGCAGAGCCTTGTCCAGGCGCTGTTCGAATTCGACGCGATTGACCAGACCCGTCAACGGGTCATGGGTAGCCTGATGCACCATCATTTTCTGCATGCGCCTGGAGTCGGTTACATCTTTGAACACCAGCACCACTCCTGTCACCTTGCCCTGAGCATCGGTCATAGGCGCAGCTGTACCCTGAATCGAATAACGTTGGCCATTTCGCGATATCAATACATTGTCGGTGCAGGGTGCAATAATTCGCTTTTCTTCGAGGCAGCGCTGTGCCGGATCGGAAATCGCATTACCGGTAATTTCTTCTTCGAGATGTAATACCGTCTGCATCGACAGGCTCATGGCCTGATGATAACGCCAACCCGTCAAGGCTTCTGCTGCCGGGTTCATGTAGTCGATACAGGCGTTTGCATCGGTGGTGATAACACCATCGCCAATGGAGTGCAGGGTAATCTGAGCGCGCTCCTTTTGCATCAGCGTCTCACCCAGAGCAAGCTTGCGCTCCAGTTCAGACGAGGCCCGCGAGGCAAACAGCTTGATCACGTCGATCTGATTACTTTGCAGGTGCAGGTCCGTGCGATTCATGCCTGCCAATATGCCTATGGCACGCCCGGATGAATCCAGTAATTGCGCGGTGAAAAAACCGGATACATTAAATTGCTGTTGTAACAGGGTCGCCCGGGGAAACAACTCGCTGCCCGAGTTTTCCATGTTCCAGAAACTACCGCTCTCACCGCAGGGGCTATGCTCAAGTGATATTTCATGATTCATGATATAGCCACCGTCGCACCAATAGGCCAGGGT
>CAXBMV010000201.1:0-6127 GCA_963976575.1 uncultured Gammaproteobacteria bacterium
AAAAACGAAAACAGATAGAAACCGCATTGCTCGAAAGCGAGGAGCGATATCGACGCACAGCCAGCCTGACCAGAACCGGCCATCTGACCTGGGATGAGATAGCAAACAAGGCTGTTTACTGTTCCGAAGAGTTGGCACAAATGTACGGCGTATCGGTAGAAGAATACCTGAAGCGTTCTTCATCGCTAGAAAGTGACCTGCTCTGGTTTCATCCCGATGACCGCGAGCGTTATGCCTCTGTTGTTGAAAATGCGCTTAAAAACAAAACCGGCTACAACATAAGCGCGCGAATTATTCGGGATAACGGTGAAATACGTTATCTCGAGGAATTTACCGACGTGAAACTGGCTGAGGATGGAACAGTTTTGCAAACCATCGGGGCCATACAGGATCACACGGAACGCAAGCTAATCGAAGAAGAACTGCGCACGCAAAGCCAGATACTAACCAACATGGGGGAAGGTTCACTGCTGATCAGGGCCGTCGATAACATCATCGTCTATACCAATCCCTCCTTCGATAAAATGTTTGGTTACGAATCAGGTGAACTGAACGGACAACACTGTTCGATATTAAATGCTGCGCTCGAACTGAGCGCGGAAGAAGTCTCTCGGGACATATCGGGCAGACTGGAGAACGAAGGGGCCTGGCATGGCGAAGTAGCCAATGTAAGAAAAGATGGATCGCTTTTCTGGTCTTCGGTCAACGCCTCAACCTTTAATCACTCCATCCATGGGAAGGTCTGGGTATCGGTGCAATCCGACATCACCGAATCCAGAGCAGCCAAGGCGGAACTTCAATACCAGGCCACCCATGATGCACTAACCGGTCTGATAAACCGCCACGAATTCGAGCATCACACGAATCAGATAATTGCCAGGGTGAGACAAGAGATCGGCGAGCACGCTATGTGTTTCATCGATCTTGACCAGTTCAAGGTAATTAACGACACCTGCGGCCATGCAGCCGGAGACGAACTACTGCGCCAGCTCGGATTCCTGCTGCGCAACACGGTTCGAAAAGGGGATACTCTGGCCAGGCTGGGTGGGGATGAATTTGGTGTATTGATGGAACACTGCTCTTTGGAAAGCGCGCAGCGCCAGGCCAATTCACTGCTCGATGCACTCAAGGAATTCCGCTTCAACTGGGGGGAAGATGTGTTTCGTATAGGTGCCAGTATCGGCCTCGTCGCGATCACCGAATCTACCGGTAACTTTACCGAGTTGTTTAAACAGGCTGATGCTGCCTGTTATCTAGCCAAGGACCTGGGGCGAAACCGCATCCAGGTATATCACCCGGACGATATCGAACTCGCCAATCTCTACGGGGAAATGCAGTGGGTGGGACGGATCAATAAGGCTCTGGAAGATGATCGTTTATGCCTTTATGCCCAACCCATAGTATCGCTGCAGAATGACTCGTTAAAACATTACGAGCTGCTGATCAGGCTGGTGGAAAAAGATGGCACAATGATCCCTCCAGGATCATTTCTACCCGCCGCAGAACGCTATGATTTGATCGGCAAGATCGATGCTTGGGTGGTAGAAAAAGCCTGCTCGCTACTCGCGCAGTATCCCGAATTCGTCGCACAAACCGATTTTATCTCAATCAACCTCTCCGGCCCTTCGCTGACAGACAAGCGTTTTCTGCAAACCATTCTTGATAACCTGGCGGCGTCGGGTATAGCGCCCGGCAAGATCTGCTTTGAAATTACCGAGACGGTTGCGATCTCTAACCTGGATTCGGCAAATCATCTCATCGCGACATTGAAAGACAAGCAATGTCGATTTGCGCTGGATGATTTCGGCAGCGGCATTTCATCTTTCGGTTACCTGAAAAACTTGCCGGTAGACTTTCTCAAAATAGATGGCATGTTTGTCAAGGATATAGCCAGCGACGCCATAGATTACGCCATGGTTAAATCAATCAATGAAATTGGTCACGTGATGGGCATGAAGACGATCGCCGAATTTGTCGAAAATGATCAGGTCAGGGATATACTGGCGGATATTGGTGTCGACTATGGTCAGGGTTTCGGCCTGGGCAAGCCCCAGCCTTTCACGCAGATACTGGAAAAGTACAACAGGAAAGTCTGACATGCAGGGGAATTAAGCAAGATAAGCATCGCCCTTGCGCGCCTCAACCGAACATTCTAAAAAACTGAAATTCGCAATAGCCGAAGAATCAATCCCTGTAGTAAGATCGACCCTCGATTTTATGAGCTCGTGTTAATGAATTTTAAAAAATCCCCTCTTCATTCGTCGGAAATTGAACTGGCTGCTACGGTAGTAAAACGGGACGGCGGACTGGACAGCAGTGCCTGGTTTGAAACCATCAGCCTTGATGAATCGCAGACCGACCCGGTAGAGCGCGCCGCCTATGTTTGCTGCTACGAGCCCGCCGGAAACCGCACATTTAGCGGACGTGTGTTGTTAACCAGCGGCGAACTGGTCGACTGGCAACATCTCGAGGGTCGCCAGGCACGCATCGTACCGGATGAGTTTGTCATGGCCTGCGAACTGGCGCGCGAACACCCGGGCTTTCTCGCGGCTCTAAAATTACGCGGTATAGAAGATGCCTCGCGGGTCTTGATCGAAAGCTGGTCTCCCGGCAATTTCGGCAATCCCGAGGAACAGGAAAAGCGCATCGCCTACGGCCATTGCTGGCTGATGAATGACGCCGGCGACAACCCCTATGCGCGCCCTATCTCCAACCTGCATCCTGTATTCGACCTTGGCGCGCGCAGCATTATTCGTATCGATGATTTCGGTGTAATCGAAGTACCTCCGGACCCGGGTCCTATACGGCGTCCGCAGCAACGTGACGGATTGAAAGAAATTGCCATCACCCAGCCAGACGGCCCCAGTTTCGAAGTCAACGACTACCATGTGCGCTGGCAGGGTTGGGAATTACAGGTAGGTTTTTCGCAGCGGGATGGCCTGGTGCTGTACGACATCGGCATGCACGACAAGAGGCGCCTGCGCCCGATCATGAAACGCGCTTCCATGGCTGAAATGGTAGTGCCCTACGGTGACCCGCGCGCTGCCAATTTCAGGCGCAATGCTTTTGATACCGGGGAATACGGCGTCGGTGCTTCGCTGGATTCGCTGCAGCTGGGCTGCGACTGTATCGGTCATATTCACTACTTCGATGTGCATAGCCACGACTGGCATGGCAAGCCCACATTGATCAAGAACGCGGTGTGCATGCATGAGGAAGACTACGGCATGCTGTGGAAATACTCGGTGCCGGCTGCGCAACAGACTACGGTGACGCGCTCGCGACGTCTGGTGATTTCCTCGGTGGCGACCATAGGAAATTACATTTATGGATTCTTCTGGTATTTCTACCTCGACGGCGGCATAGGCGTCGAAATCAAGGCTACCGGCATCCCCTTCCCCTCGGCTCTGGAGAATGGTGTCGCCAGCGCCTACGGCAGGCAGATAGGAAAAGGCATCGAATCGCACGTGCATCAGCACGTATTCAGTTTTCGCTTCGACATGGCGGTCGATGGTGAAACCAATCGCGCCAGCGAAGTGAATTTCAAGGCCGCACCGCTGGATGCCGACAACCCGCATGGCAACGCGATACTTACCGAAGAAACCGCATTCAAGCGCGAACTCGAAGCGCAGCGCGAAATCAATGCACGCAGTTCGCGTTACTGGCGGGTGAGCAATCCCGAAGTAAACAATGGACTTGGTGAAGCAGTTGCCTACAAGCTACTGCCCGGCGCCAATACCTTTCCCTACCAGCACCCGGATTCTTCGGTGGGCAAACGCGCCGGCTTTATGTACAAGCATTTCTGGGTCAGTCGCTACAACGGTGACGAACTCTACCCGGCCGGCTGGTTTCCCAACCAGCATGCCGGCGGCGACGGCCTGCCGGCCTGGACCGCGGCAGACCGGGATATCGACAATCAGCACATCGTCGTATGGTATACGCTCAATTATCATCACTTACCACGACCCGAAGACTGGCCGGTACAGCCAGTGGTCTATGCCGATTTCCACTGGATGCCGGATGGCTTTTTCGATGAAAATCCGACCATGGATATGCCGAGCAAGTAGCGGGGCAATGGCTGACTGCGTATTCTTAATCAATCCAGGTGCAGCCAGTCTTTTAAAACAGCGACATGAGCCGGTTGATCCGGTGCTACTGAAATAGAACGGGAGGAACTGCTTATGCCATATTTGCGCGACACTGCTTCGGGGCTGCACTCGGGCGAACTCAGCTCGGTGGATCTACTTGAATCCGCAATCACGGCTGCAAAGGCATCTGACTCGGTCTTTATATTCATCAACGAAGGCTTGCTCAGCTTCGCCGAAGCCATAGACCGCGGCAGGCGTGCCGGGCAAACCACGCCACCACTGGCGGGCATCCCGATAGCGCTGAAGGACTTATTCAATGTCCGCAATGAAACCACGCTGGCCGGATCGCTGGCGCGCAAGCATTATGCGAAGCCCGAGGCAGATGACGCTGTCGTTGTCGCGCCGTTACGCGAGGCCGGCCTGCTCTTCCTCGGGCGTACCAATATGAGTGAGTTCGCTTTTTCCGGTATGGGATTAAACCCCCATTACGGGACCCCCTTGTGCATCTGGGACCGGCAGAACCAGCGCATTCCCGGAGGCTCTTCCTCGGGCAGCGCGGTCAGTGTGGCCGAAGGCATAGTCGGCGCCACACTTGGCTCCGATACCGCCGGCTCCTGTCGCATTCCCGCGGCCTTCAACGGCATAGTCGGGGTCAAGCCCAGCTTTGGCCGGCTTTCGCTGCAAGGCATTTACCCGCTATCACCGACCAGCGATGCGCCGGGTCCGATGGCGCGCGATCTCGACAGTTGCTTTATCCTCGATCAGTTGATGAGCGCCGCGAAGCACCCCGGCGATCCTTTACCCGATCTGCAGGCTCGTGACCCGGCATCATTGCGCCTGATCGTCCCCGAGGCTCGCGTCATGGAAGATCTCGACGATGAAGTGAAGGCCGCATTTACCCTGTCGCTGGATCGACTGCGCGATGCCGGAGCAGTGATTATCAGCCAGGCCATGCCGGTGCTGGATCAATGTATCGACCTGTTTAATACACGCGCCGTCGCCCTCTACGAGGGTTACCAGCATCACCAGGAAATGCTGGAGAATCATCTCGACGAATACGACCCCTTCGTCAGTCTGCGTTTGCTCGGCGGGCGAGACATCAGCGAAAGCGAACAGCAATCCAGATATCGCGACAAGCGAGATCTGGTGACAAGTTTTAACCGACAGTTCGACGAGCTGTCTGGCGACGCGATTGTTTACCCCTCGGCTGCCTGCATTCCTCCATTAGTATCGTCGACGGCTGACCTTGATAAGGCAAAGCAAATCAACCTGCGTTGCCTGCGCAACACTTCGACCGCCAATTACTTCGACGGTTGTTCGATCAGCCTGCCCTGCCACGAGAAGGGCAATGCGCCGGTGGGATTCATGCTATCGGCAAAAAATGGCGACGACGATGCGCTCTACCGGGTCGCGGCCGCGGTGGAGGTCTGTCTTAACCCGTCAGCTAGTTGATTCATTCAACGTTTCATCGCTTTCTCCCGGGTAATTCTCGAAACCTGTTTGGAACTATTAGACTTCGATTCAGCAACTGCCATATGAACCAGAGCCAGGCTTGTAAAGCTGGCGAGTAGTTAAGCCGGTGTTTGATACATATCAAAGTCACTCCCTTTGAAGAGATTAGACTTTATCGAACATTGACATTGAAAATTTCAACATGGAACTGCAATTCAGTAACCACATTGGTGAATTGGAATACCGCAACTGGATACAGTTAAGTAACGAGGAACCTATTCCGTTGCCGCTGATGATCGAGATTCAGGTAGCCAGAATCAATTCCACGGAAGCTTATCTTGCGGATCTGGAAGCGGAAATCACTATGCAGGGGAGTCTCTTTGATGGGGACCGGCAAATTATCCATATATCCTGGAGCGGAGATATCGATAATCGACTGTCGACGGAAATAAAGAACAAATTGCTCGCAAGAATTGGCGCCAGCTTCAACTGCGCTTACCCACTCCGTCCCTTTGAATTAGCTGAAATCAGGCTTCTGGGGTTCGACCTGATCGGTTGCGGTCTTTCCGCGATCAGCCATATAGGTG
>CAXBMV010000202.1:0-6060 GCA_963976575.1 uncultured Gammaproteobacteria bacterium
CGGGCGCGCCTTGCGCCAGATATAAAACGACTCTGCCGCCTGTTCCACCAGCATCCCCAGGCCATCGTGCGCCCGTACGCCCAGGCCTTGCGCCCAGTCGACAAAGGTAGTGGATTCATCCGTGCTGTAAAGCATGTCGTAGCAAACTGTTGTCTGGCAAAGAATCTGTGCGTCGATGGGAGGCAATTTCTTTTGCAATCCAGCTGCCGTGGCATTGATGATCAGGTCAAATTTTTCATCACCGAGGTCGGCGTAGGCCTGCACCCGGATATCGCCACGCGCGCTAAAATCAAGCGCCAGCTGGTGGGCCTTGTCGAGGCTGCGATTGGCGATGGTGATCTCTTCGGGTTGTAAATCGAGTAGCGGGCCGAGCACGCCGCGCACTGCGCCGCCGGCACCCAGGATCAAAATTTTCTGCTTGTGCAAAGATAGATCGAGGTTCCCGGTCAGGTCGCGAACCAGCCCAACACCATCGGTGTTGTCACCGCTGATGGCGCCATCTTCATCGAAACTCAGGGTGTTGACAGCTCCGGCTGCGCTGGCGCGATCGCTTAAATGGTCGCAGCTTTCCCAGGCCTGTCGTTTGAAAGGAACCGTGACATTGGCACCGCGCAGCCCTTCGCGTTTGAGTGCCAGCAGTCCATCGCGAAAGCCGTCCTCGGGCAGTTCGATGGCGCGGTAACTGAGTGATTCACCGGTTTGTTCGGCGAAAATCCGATGTATACGGGGTGACAGGCTGTGCGAGACCGGGTTACCCAGTACCGCGTAGTTGTCGATGACTTCGGCGTCGCCGGCCACTATTTCTGTTGTAACCAGCGCGCCGCATCCATGGCAAAGTAAGTGAGTATGCCATCGGCACCGGCCCTTTTCATCGACATCAGGGATTCGAGTACGCATTGCTTTTCATCCAGCCAGCCATTTTGTGCGGCTGCCTTGAGCATCGCGTATTCTCCGCTGACCTGATAGACGAAGGTGGGGAAGCGAAACTCTTCGCTGACGCGTTGCACGATATCGAGATAGGGCATGCCCGGCTTGATCATCACCATGTCGGCGCCTTCGTCAATGTCGAGCATAACTTCCTGCAGAGCTTCGTTGCTATTCGCCGGATCCATCTGGTAGCTGTATTTGTCGCCTCCGGCAATGTTGCCGGAAGAACCGACCGCATCACGAAATGGACCGTAAAAACTGGAGGCGTACTTGGCCGCATAAGCGAGTATGCGGGTATTGATGTGGCCATTGTTTTCGAGCGCTTCACGTATGGCGCCTATGCGCCCGTCCATCATATCCGAGGGCGCGACGATATCGACACCGGCATCGGCATGCGACAGCGCCTGCTTGACCAGCGCTTCTACGGTGGCGTCGTTGGTAACATAGCCCTGCTCATCGAGCAGGCCATCCTGGCCGTGAATGGTGTAAGGGTCGAGGGCGACATCGGTAATCACGCCGAGCGCAGGTTGCGCCTGCTTCAACGCGCGCACTGCACGCTGAATCAAACCCTGTGGGTTCCAGGCTTCTTCGGCGCCATCGGTTTTGCCAGCTGCATCGACCACTGGAAACAGCGCAATCGCGGGTATTCCGAGCGCCACAATCTCGGCGGCTTCGATCAGGGCAAGATCGATACTGAGGCGGTCTATGCCCGGCATCGAAGGCACAGCTTCGCGCTGCTGCTCTCCCTCGAGGATGAACATCGGGTAGATAAAGTCGTTGGCGCTGAGCTGGTTTTCGCGCATCAGCCGTCGCGAAAAGTCATCGCGACGCATGCGCCGCTTACGCATCAGGGGGTAACTGGACACGATTAATTCTCTTGATTTCGGTGAAGCGGCAATATCGCATAAATCGACCCGCGCGAACAGACTTAAAGCCTCGTCGATAGCTGCGCTGTTTTTAGTCGCTTTGCCGGATCAAGGATCGAAGCTGATTATTTTCAATTGTTTCAGGTTTTCGATTTTACCGTCGGGGTAGGCACGGTTGAGCAGGCGCAGGATATTGACGGCGTCGAACTCGATCGACGATCGCTGCGCCAATTGCTCGAAGCTGCGCAAGTTGCCGCGTTCGATGACTCGCAGGCGTGGGGGTTTTATCGCCTTTACCTGTAGTTTGGATAACCGGGTAAAGCTCTGGTTGATCGCTTCGAATTCACGGTCTGCTTTGGCGAAGTGTTCATCGCTGGAGGTGCCCAGCAAAGTCAGCGCCCGATCCTTATCAATCGCGATGGCGCTGATCCGCGCGGGTTGAAATTCACCGCTGGTCGGCTTCACCTGGATTAGTGCGCTCGCCACAGAGGCATGCTCTTCGACTTCCAGCTTCGAGTTTTTACTGAGGCGGCGTACCAAGGCGGCCATACTTTCATCCGGATTACGCTTCACCGTGCCTAGTTGTACCAGCGTACCGTTTTGCGGATGTTGCGCCTGCAGGAACTCGGGATTATTTTTCACCTGCCAGTCGCGCGGGAACTGGATAGCGATGGCCAGGTCCGGGTGCATGAAACGGTTGTCCACCACCACCCCCTGGTGGATGCTTTGCCCCCAGGCGAGACCTTCGACGGCGTTGAAATAGCCCTGCTGGTTACTGTCCCGATAGGTTTTAACGGAAAGTTGCTTGGCCGCGCGCACCACGGTTTGCAGGCGATCATCATTTTCCGGGTGGGTAGAAAACACGCCGTGATAAATATTCGGTTCGCGATTTTGTTTTTTCGCCAGCGCCTGTTCGTAAACTTCCTGGTCCTTGAGTACCTTGATGACATTGAGCATGACTTCGGGGTCGAAGCCGGAGTTATGCAGGTATTCGGCGCCGAGACGATCGGCCTCCAGCTCGTGATCGCGACCGTAGCCGCGAATGATGCCGGTGCCGAGTTGCTGGCTGAGGTTTCCCAGGCCCTCGCTACCGGTGGTTGCCATGACCAGTACGTTGAGCAGCGACGAGGCCAGTTGCCCGGATTGCTGTCGCACCGAGTGGCGCGCGGTGACATGGCCGATTTCGTGTCCCAGCACGCCGGCGAGTTCTGCCTCTGAACCGAGGTAAGCCATGATGCCACGGGTGATATAGACATAGCCGCCGGGCAGTGCAAAGGCGTTGATCTCGGGTGAGTCGAGCAGGGTAAAGGTATATTTGAGATGCGCGCGATGGCTGGAGGCGGCGAGTTGCTGACCGATACCATTGATATAGGCCTGTAGCGCCGGGTCGTCATAGATACCGTAGCTGGCGATGATGCTCTGGTGGTAAGTCTGCCCTTGCCTGATTTCCTCGGATTCGGAAACGGTAACAAAGTCGCGCTGGCCGGTAACCGGGTTGACCGCGCAACCGCCGAGGATGAGTAGTAGCGCGGCGACGAGGCTGTTAAAGGTGGGTTTCATTGGCCAATTATTCAGCGAGGCCGGGGCATATTCAAGATAAAAAAAAGGGTGCCCGCATGACGCGTGCACCCTTTTCGCTAAAGCCTTGTGATTACTTGCCGTAACGCTGACGGAACTTGTCGACCTGCTTGGCGGTTTGCAGGATGTGCTGCTTGCCGGTGTAGAAAGGATGCGACTGGCTGGAAATTTCCAGCTTCAGCAACGGGTATTCATTGCCGTCTTCCCACTTAATGGTTTCGCGGGTGGGCACGGTAGAGCGAGTCAGTATGGCGAATTCCGAAGAAATATCCTGGAAAACAACGTCTCTATATTTAGGGTGAATGCCTTGTTTCATGTACAAGCCTAATGGGTCTGGGCGATAAAGGGCGCGAATTTTGACCTTTTAGGCGGCAAAGTGCAAGTGTTTTTTATCATCAACAGCTAGTTTTGTTGGGTAACTTAGCGAGCAAACTTAAAGTGCTTTGTAATTAAGATTTGATAAAACCTTGAGTAGATTGCTGGCGAGTTAGTTATCCACAAAATCTGTGGATAACTTTGTGCATAAAGTCCGCGCAGTATGTTCAGAGCCTGTAAAACGCTGGCATTTTATTAGATTAGTCACTTTTTAACCACTTCCATTAAAGTTAATTAAATCAATAAGTTATGAATTAAAATTAGTTTTTTGGAAAAAACACCAAAAACTGGTTGACAATATCCAGACAAATATTCTAGCTGTGTATAATTTCACCTCTGGAATCAATTATTGGCCGATTTTTTGCTTTAATCGGCTGCAAAAATATCGATTGCAAGTCATTTAGAAAGCGAAAACCTCGCTCGCTGGGGGTGATTCTGCCATCGTTATACTCGATTAACCCCTTTTGCTTCGCCAGTTCCAGCCCTGGTAACAGCAGATTCAGCGCGAGCCCGGTATTGTCGTGGAATAAACTGCTGGCAAAGCCCTGGCGCAGTCGCAGTGCATTGAGCATGAATTCAAACAACAGGTCGGATTCGCCAAGTTCGCTCTCGCTGATAACGCTATTGCGCCCGGCCTGCTCGAGGTAGGCGCGAGGCTGGCGCTGGCGTATGCGACGTAATACCCGGTTTTCACCGCCGAGGGTAATTTTGCCGTGGGCACCTGCGCCGATACCAATATAGTCACCAAACTGCCAGTAATTCATATTGTGTTGCGAGTGCAGCCCATCGCGGCAGTAGGCTGATATTTCGTACTGCTGGTAACCGTTATCAGAAAGCAGGGCCTGGCAAGCCAACTGCTGTTGCCAGGCGAGCTCGTCGTCCGGCATACCCTGTGGGGGCTGGTGCTGGAACAGCGTATTGGCTTCGATGGTGAGCTGGTACAGCGAGATATGCGAGGGGCCAAGTGATATCGCCTCGGTGGTATCCCGGCGGGCCTGCGCCAGGCTTTGCCGGGGCAGGCCATACATCAGGTCGATATTGATATTGTCGAAGCCTGCCTGCCGGGCCTTGTCTACCGCCTGATAGGCCTGTTTTGCATCATGTACACGCCCCAGCAGGGTTAAGTGCTGGTCGTCGAAACTTTGTACTCCGATAGAGAGTCGGTTCACCCCGCTTTCGAAATAAGCACTATAACGCTCGGCCTCGGCGCTGCCGGGGTTGGATTCCATGGTGATTTCTATCGCCGGGGCGAAATTCAACAGCGCGCGTAAACCTGAAAACAAACGCTCTATGGCTTCACCGGAAAACAGCGAAGGCGTGCCACCCCCGATGAATATACTGTCGATGCTACGCCCCCAGATCAGCGGCAAATCCTGTTCCAGGTCGTTGAGCAGGGCGGTTACATACTCCTGCTCCGGTATTGCGCTGATTTCGTGCGAATTGAAGTCGCAATAAGGGCATTTCTTTTCACACCAGGGCAGGTGGATATAAAGCCCCAGCGGTGGGTTGCTGCTAAACACCCTGTTCCAGCAGACGCTGCTTTAATTGTTGCAAGGCCTTGCCGCGATGACTGATGCGGTTTTTTTCCTCGGCGCTCAACTCCGCACTGCTGCAACGAAGCTCGGGTAGATAGAAATATGGATCGTAGCCGAAGCCGCCTGTTCCGCTGGGCTGTAACTGGATAATGCCTTCCCAGCTGCCCTCGGCTATCAGCGGTGAAGGATCCGCGGCGTGACGCATCAGCACGATTACCGCGCGATAGCGGGCAGTTCGGGATTCGGCTGGAAGATCGCGCAGCTTCTCGATGAGCAGTGCATTGTTGCTGGCATCGTTGGCTCCCGGGCCGGAAAAGCGAGCGCTGTAGACGCCGGGTGCCCCGTCCAGTGCATCGACTTCTATGCCTGAATCATCCGCCAATGCTGGCAGAGAAGCGCGCAGGGCTGCGTGGCGGGCCTTGATAATGGCATTTTCGACAAAGGTGGTTCCGGTCTCGGGAACTTCCTCGATATCGAACTCGGCCTGCGGGCTGAGACGATAATCGAGGTCGTTCAATATAGCCGCGAGCTCACGCAGCTTGCCCGGGTTGCCGGAAGCAAGTACCAGTTGCTTCATGCATCTCTCTGCAGGGTGAAGATATCGTTGATGCCTTTGCGCGCCAGCCCCAGCATGCTGCTCAATTCGTCTTCGCTGAAGGGGGCGGCCTCGGCGGTACCCTGAACTTCGATAAACCCGCCATGGCTATTCATGACGATATTCATGTCGGTTTGTGCGCTGGAGTCTTCTGCGTAATCGAGGTCCAGCACCGGCCTGCCCT
>CAXBMV010000203.1:0-6036 GCA_963976575.1 uncultured Gammaproteobacteria bacterium
GCGTCCCATACTGTGAGTTTTCCGCCCGACAATTGGCAGAATTGGTACAACCCTGTGGCTATAGCTGGCACATTGATACCAACGATAGCGTCAATTGGAATTGGTGTCGGGATCGCTGCCGCAGCAGGCAGGGGGAGCCCACCATCTCTTGGCATGGTTGCTATAACAGGTGCTGCTTTAACGGTAGTGGGCGTTGTCGTTTCCAGTATATCGATGCCAGTGCATCATGCGGTTGCCGGATATAAGGACCTTAGTGATTTGTTGCCAGCACCAGATTCAAGTGGAAATGCGGAAATAAAAACGCCGTCAGAAAGTGTTAAGGCAAGTTCCATAGCTGCTGATGGAAAATTAACGCAATTAGAAACTTTCATGACCGCCGGTTCGACATGGGTGAGCAAGACATTTGGTGATGCCTATAGTTTTAATCAAGGAAATTCGATCGAAATATCCCATGGAAACAAGGAAGAACATTCTACTGGTGATACTCACGAGTTTGTCTATGGCGGAACTCATGAAGAGACCAAATATAACGGGAAAGGAATTATGACCTCGTGGAGCGAATCGGGTGGTGGTCAAAGCAAAGAGCTGAATTTTAATCCACTGGATGGGAGTTTTACGAAGTTTGAATATAAAGATACCCGGGCGATGCTGTTTTCCTTTGAAGCAGCAGTAGCCACCATGCCGAAACTGGATGCGTCTATAGCTTTGTCAAGTATGCATACGACACTAGGTATAAGTGCCGGTATGAAAATGGAGGTCGAGGCAGCACTGGGGTTATCGGTCAGCATGAAGTATGCCGCAGGATTCGCGATCGAGGTAGAGTCCAATGCTGCCACAAAGGCGGAATTTGACTTCGACACAAAAAAATTCGTATTCAAGGGACCTGGCACCGAGTTTGCCAAAAATGCGGCAATCGATGCAAAGATTCAGGACATGGTGTTGGCTCAGGATAAATTACTAATTGGGAAAGGCGCATTAAAACTGGAAAAAGGGGAGCTGCACCTGGGTGCTCAACAAGTCACGCTGAATGCTGACAGTGTGTGGATTAAGACCTAAATTGCTGGAATGAAAATAATTAAACCATTGCAAATAAGTGCTCAGACCCAGGCATTTGAGCAGGACGGCAAAATTTATTTTGTAGTGTCAGCAACACTCGGTATTGGCATAAGCGGGTGTCCGCTTCTTTCGGTCGAATATTTAAAAGATGCCTTCGAAAGCATGGGAGATTACATATTACCCGATATGGGCATGCCTAAACCCAGGGCTGAATTTTTGATTACTGCCAAATTTTATTCGGAAAATGCTCAGCCAGTGAAAGCGGGAAAGGTCAAAGCATGTCTGGGGGCGCGAGAAAAAGAGCTTTATGTTTATGGCGAGCGCAGCTGGCAATTAGGTGTGCCGTCTGAGCCAACGTTGATAACAGAGTTATCAATTGATTACGCAAATGCCTATGGAGGTAAAGATTACCCCATGAATCCAATTGGGAACGGGTATCAATCTGAGTCTTTACCCCAAATCGAAAACCCGAATAACATCGTTACCTCTGCCAATGGCGGAAATAAACCCGCGGGCTTTTCTCCACTGGATTCTTCGTGGTCCCAACGAAGACAGTATGAAGGTACCTTTGATGAGCGCTATCTCGAAAAATATTTCCCGGGTCATCCTCCAGATTTTGACTGGCGTGGTTTTATGACGGCGCCAGATGATCAATGGATGGATGAATACTTTACTGGCACAGAAAAGTTCGAACTACATAACATGCATCCTGAAAAACAGATAATCAGTGGCCAATTGCCAGGTCTCGTGCTGCGCTGTTTTTTACATCATCATATTGCCCGCCCTGCACCGGAGACAGCAGGAAAACGCGGAGATTTAACTTTTGAAGAATTACCTCTCGAAATGGATACCATACACTTTTATCCGGAAAAGGAGCTGATTCTACTGACCGCTCGCGGTGTAATCGAAGTGAACGATAGTGACGGCGATGAAATTACTAATGTAATTATGGGGTACGAAGATTCTGCGCAAGAATTGCGCACAAAAGATTATTACTTTAAGGCGCTCAATCGCCGCCTGGACAGTACCGATTCGTTACTGAACGATATAAATACGCAAGACTTGATTCCAGTTGGCCATCTGTGTGCTATGGAGATTTTTCAGGAGATGGCTCTGGGAGAAACACAGGAAAGTGAGTTAGGTAATAATCTTGATGCTAAATCGAAGATGGTTAATGAGTTTATTGACGAAAAGAGCGTGGAGATTGATAAGCAGCTTAAAACGGCCATGCCGGAAGGCGAAGAATCGAGAGGTTTTCCCGAAGGGACTAAAGACTTCAATTTGAAGTCAGTGCAGGACAATAACAAAGATATAAAACCCGATGCCGATTTAGACGCTTTGAATAAGAAGCTGGAACAAATATTGCCTGGCATAACAGCCGGTGATCCTGGGAAACTAGAGCTTAAAAACTTTTCCTTCGATAAAGTCGAAGAGATTATGGCTGAGCTCAATAAGCATACAGATAAAAAGCAGGCGCTGGCAATGCAAGAGATAGCCAGGATGCAGGAGGAAACTAAAGATCAGCTGGCATCCAGCATGAACGACATGCCTGATCAGAAAAACCTGGGCCTTCAGGAGCAACTCGCCCAGTTTGAAAATATTATGGTTCCTGATAAAGAAACCCAGCCGCCGATTCCTCGAATCAATCTCGATGAAATATTGGATGCAATGGGGCAGTTAGAGCCCCAGCTAGTTGATTCTATGAATCAACTGAATAGCCTGAAAAATGCTGGCGTCGACAATGAGGTTACTCACAATATGGAGCAGGCGGTTAGTGAGCAGCTCGATGAGCAACAGAAGCAGATGAACGAAGGGTTGCGCCAGGCTGAATTAGATTTCAAGGAACTGTATGCGATGGCTGCACACTATCAAGAGAACGGCATGTCGCCTCATAAAAAGGAACTGGAAGAGGTGAAACAGGAGTTTTTAGATAAAGTAAAAAAACGTGAATCGGTCGCTAATGCTGATTGGGCCTGTATCGATTTATCTGGTGAGGACTTGCGGGGTATCGATTTAAGTGGGGCCTATCTGGAGCAGGTGAAATTCACCGGGGCAAACTTAAGCCGTGCCAACTTACGGGGCGCAATTTTAGCACGAGCTACCCTGGATGGAGCCGATTGTTCCCATGCAAATTTTCAAACAGCTAATATTGGTGCAGTGAATTCGATCGGTACTAACTTCACGGGTGCTAATTTCCACCAGGCGAAACTCTCGAAAGGTAACTTCAGTGAGTCGGATTTTACCGATGCTATCTTGACGGAAACCGAGACATTGGAGTTTACAATAGACGGGGCAAATTTTACGGGGGCGGACCTGACCAGTTTAAAAATCATCCAGCGAGAGATAAATGGGGTTAACTTTACTCGGGCGAAACTTGAGGCCGGCTGTTTTTTACAGAGTAGTATCAATAACACAGTTTTTGATTCGGCTGACATGTCGCGTTGCACCTGGGCCGATACGAGCGTCTCAAGATCGCGGTTTAATGGTGCAAATCTTTCAGGTAATTGTTTTGTCGTGACTGAAGATGAGGAAAGTGAAGGCATAGTAAAGTTCGAAGCCAATGATTTTTCCAATAGCAGAATAGAAAAATCCAACTTTCAGAATTTGCTCATGCCAAAATCGAATTTCCAGGGCGCAACCGTAGTTAACTGTAATTTTAATGGTGCAGACTTAAGCGCTTCCGATTTAAGCAAGGCCGACATGCGTCAAACCCAGTTCAGAAAAGCCAGGCTCACTGGTGCAAACTTGAGGGATTCCAACTTCGACCAGGCTTTTTTCGCCGGGGCCCACCTGGTTTCTGCTGATTTGTCGGGGTCGAATTTTTACGGCGTGGACTTTCTCGGCAGCACCATCGGCGAGACAAAATTTGATGGTTGCAATCTCGATGCGACCATTATGAAAGACTGGAGACCAGGCTAGTGGATTACCGTTTTGGCGAAAAGAATCTACCGGCCAACGGTCATGAACTCTCGGTATTGGTGAAACAATATGGTGAGTTTTATACGCAGGAAGATTTCACCGGACTGGATTGTCAGTCGGGTGATTATTCGGGAGCGGTTTTCGGTGAAATCAATTTTGATGGCTGTGACTTTTCCAATGCCAATCTGCTGGATACCACGTTTAATAAATGTTCCTTGCGCAGTGCGAAATTTGATAAAGCAAATTTGAAGGGGAGCAATTTCATAGGCTGTGATTTATCTGCGTCAAAGTTTCATGATACCCCGATGGACTTTGCCAAGTTTATCGAAGGGAAAATGCAAGGCGCTAGATTTAATGCAGCCAGTATGGAAACGGTTGCTTTTCATGAATGTGATTTACACAAAGCCGATTTCTCGAAAACCAGGATGCTTACAACGATTTTTAATAGCTGCCAGTTGGGAGATGCGGTTTTTGACGGGGCGCGACTGGAAAAGGTCGTAGTGAATGAGGGCCAGATGGGTGGTAATTCCTTTGCCGGAACCGCGATTTTGTTGAGCTGCTTCACCAAGGCAAGACTGGAAAATGTCGATTTTCAAGGCCTGGATCTCAGTCAGAGTCAATTTCTGGAATGCGAAATCATCGCCTGTAACTTCAATAAAGCACAGTTACTACAAGGCGGTTTTATGCAGGCCAATCTTACCCAGAGTAGTTTTGACGGGGCCAGGCTTGAGATGGCCAATTTTTATGGTGCAGACTTGACCTCAACCAGTTTTATCAGGGCGGACCTGAGTAAAGCTAGCATGCAATCGGCGAAAATGACGGGCGCGAATTTTTCCAATGCGAAAATGGATATGACTCAATTGGCGAATGCCAATGTAAACCTATGTGTTTTTTCCGGTGCGGACTTAAGCTACGCCGATATGTCGCATGCTGTGATCAATGAATCGGATTTCTCCAATAGCAACCTCAACATGGCAAAAATGCACGAGGTCCTGGAGGCCGATAATATCTGGACAGGCGCTAATAAAAGTATGGCGCAGGTCACCAACGAAGAGCGCAAGAAAGCAGAACAGTGGGGTAAGAAATAATGAGTAGACAATCGAAGGATGTGGCGGTGGCGGAGCAGGAGACAAATGTCGTACCCATGTTGGGCGGAGAATCCGGCCTTGCAAAAAACGCCCGGGTTAGCGCTGTTAGCGGTAAAAATGTAAAACTGACATTTAGCGTGAGTAAGCTGGGTCAAAGAACAGTTGAAGGCCGAATTGCTTTCAGTTGCCTGGTGGCGCCGCGGATAAATGATGAGGTCGTCTGTGTACAGACCGATACTGGCATGCATGTTGTACTGGCTATAGTCGATCGCCCGGACGATGGGCCCAGCAGCCAGGATATGACTTTGAGCTTTCCAGCAAACGCTAGCTTAAGATGTCCCGCAGGTGATTTAGGGTTATTCGCAAATGATAAGGTCTCGCTCATGGCGGGTGATTCATTGGTCTGCTCCGCGCAAAAAACTATCCACAAAAGCCAGGATGCATTGATCGACTATGAAAACACGACTGCGCAGGGTAACCGTTTTACCGGTCGCTTTAAAACTATGCACCTACTCAGCGACGCGATAACAACCATGGCAAAACAGGCGCTGTATAAATTCAACCACTATGTGCGCCGTAGCTCTGAAAGCGATCAGGTCAGCGCGGCGCAAATGGACCGTAGAGTCGATGGCTTGTACAGCATGAATAGCAAAATCACGCTGATGGTGAGTAGCAAAGATACCCGGATTGATGGTGAGCGAATTCATATGGGCTAGATGGTTTTCAGTGCGTAGCGATGGTTTAAAATTTTTGTTGGAGGTATAAATAATGTTTGCAAATTGTTCTCTGGGTGGCATGGATATGGCGCCGGTGGATGTGTGTCTTACCCCGGTGCCTTCACCTGCTGGCCCGATTCCAACACCTATACCTTATCCGAATATGGCACAGCGCCCTATGGCCCTACCGCCCTCCTGCAGTCTGAAACATTTGATTTTAATGATAGAGACCCAGCAATTAATTCTGAGGCACAATT
>CAXBMV010000204.1:0-6009 GCA_963976575.1 uncultured Gammaproteobacteria bacterium
TCTACTCGCAAATCAGAGACGGATACCTGTTGGCGAATGGTATCGATTTCTGTTTGTCGCTGGGCTGACGGCTTGTACCCGGTACCCGGACCGGCATAATCATTTGCATCCGTGACCATGGATAACAGGTTCATATTTTCGTCGAAAATAGCCGCAGTCTGCAGGTAGTCACCTGTTACCCGGGCCTTCAGCATATCCAGACATCGCTCTGCTTCCACTTCGAAACCGTTTTCAGCCAAAGCGGCAATCACATCGAGCATGGTTATGTTGGTATTCATAATCGTAGCGGAAGCATTTAACGGTAGCATCAAATCAGAATCCTTGATGTCCTTCGAGCCGGCCGCATAGATCGCCTGCTCCACCCAGGCATCGGTGAAATCACCCAGGCCAAGCCAGGCATAAACGGCCGACACTGCTTCGGTGGCACGTCTTCGCAGACGTTCGACCTCTGCTTCAGAAGCGCTGCGAAGCCCGCCATCGACACCCCAGTCGCGCTGCATGGCGAGGTAATCATCGATATCCTCGGCATTCCAGTTGCTCGGCCCGAACATGTTGTCGTACTTTTGAATCGAGCCGAAACCACTGCAAACAAAATCCGAACCGGCAATAAAAATGGGATGGGTGCGCGAGGTGCGGCGAACATCCGACTCGCTCATCAGCGCATCATTACCGGTACAGGCTTCAAGGTTTCGCAACATAACCAATACATTTTCTGCCATTAGCGAGCGCACACCGCCAGGTACCGAGCCTGCCACAGAGGCTGAATCTATACCCCCGTTCTGAACACCCTGGGCCCCAATCGCTCGCGCCAATGCCACGCATCTGGACTCCAGGTAAAACATGCTGCATTGCTCGGCACCGCCCATAAGCGCTTCGGCACCACCACCTGAAGTGACCCGCATTTTGATGCCACGCGATGCATAGGCGCTGGTCAGAAACGCCTTGGACCACGGGGTATCATCGCCATCGATAAAAATCTGTTCGGTGCCATAGAGCGAAACAGTCTCCGCATAGGACACGAAACCACGCATGCCCAGAGCGAGCTCTGTTGCTTCCTCCACCGAACATTGCACCAATACCCCGGCGGACCCTACGGCGGCACCAATCGATGCGGCTATGGCATTGGAGGGGGCATCTGCGGCAACGGGCACGGTTGTCTCAATCTCGCGAAATCCGAATGCCACGGCTGTGGCGGCGTCCGCGGCCAATAGCAAGGGGTCGTCGGAGCGATTGGTCACATGGGCCTGATTGCTGGGCGTCTTGCGCGCACGTAATTTGCTCATTGCCATGACCAGCTCTGCGGCATTCAAATGCCCGAGAACCTCGGCGAGTTTGGCTGGCGTCATGCCCGCAGCCTGACGCACCAATGCATTTCGTGGTTTGTTGATATCAACTAACTGACGGGCAAACTGCAGGCTATCGATTGCCATGGCTTCCTCGGCAATCGCAATATCGATGCCATGCGTGGCAATAAATTCATCGATGGAATCAAATTCGGCCCTGCCTCGGCCATCCATCTCCACAATCGACCCGTCCTCTATAAGAATTGAAGGCAGCGGGTCATTTGTGCCGTGAAAAGCGATAAGCCCGAGTTCGGGTGCCGGGGTTGCAAAACCGTCCAGGTTGACCGGTTGCTGATCCATTAAACGAAACCGCCCGGTTACAGCTTTTGATTTATTTTTTTCTGTCATATTGGCCTTCCGCACTAAGAATACCCGATTTTTGCGAGAGAAAATTGGCGAATAGAATCCAGGCGTTGATCGAGTGCAACCAGAACCCCGGCGCAGGTTTTTCATGCAATGCTGTCATTCCTGATATCGACCTCGACTTTTTCGGCTTCAGGCATTCATCGCCATGACAGGATAGATCCCTAAAACCAAATCAACCATACAAGGAAAACAAGGATCAGAATAATCGCATCCCAGAAGATGACTTCTCCCACACGGAACCAGTCCTTGCGCCGATTTAGCCGGTAAAGCAAATACCAGCCAACGCCAGAAAGACCGAGGGGAATAAGATGAATCATCGGGTTCATCAGCGCCGACACCCGTCACTCATTTCGAAGAAATGACGCGATTCCTGGGGAAGTTCCAGGTGGACTTCAGCACCGCTAACCAGATCGCCGACGTCGCGCATAACCCGCACCACCAACGAGGCGCTCCCCATTTTGACAAACAGAAGCGTATCGGGCTCGATCAGTTCCAGCACGTCAAGCTCGAAACATACCGTATCTTTTGTCGGCTCGTCTCTGAGCACGACCTGTTCAGGTCGGATACCCATGGCCACGGGGCCATCCGGCTGCCCGGTGACCGGTATTTCCAGGCTGTCGGCCTTGAACACGCCGTCTGAAATCTCGCCTTCGATAATATTCATCGCGGGGCGACCGATGAACTCGGCCACAAATCTTGTCGCAGGTTCATGATAGATCCGCCGGGGAATATCAAACTGTACCAGCTTCCCCTGGTTAAGCACGGCGATACGGGTGCCGAGAGTCATTGCCTCTTCCTGATCGTGCGTGACGAAGACAAAAGTATGGCCCAGGGCACCGTGAAGACGCTTCAACTCGGTTCTGGTTTGCAGTCTTAACAGGGCATCCAGGTTGCTCAAGGGTTCATCCATCAGACAAATATCAGGATTCCACACCAGCGCCCTGCATACGGCGACGCGTTGTGCCTGTCCGCCGGACAGCTGGCTGGGTCGGCGTTTCAGAAGCTTCTCGATCTGCAGGACATTGGCAATTCTTTTCACCTGGCTGTCGATGTTTCCTTTATCGATTTTCCTGATGCGCAGCGGATAGGCGATATTTTCATACACCGTCTTGTGGCTATAAAGGGCATAGTTCTGGAACACCATGCTCATATTGCGTTCGCGCGGTGGCAATTTGGTGATATCCCGATCATCCACCGAAACAGAACCGTTGGTGGCATCTTCCAGTCCGGCAAGGATTCGGCAGGCCGTTGTTTTACCGCTGCCCGAGGGTCCCAGCAGGATGATAAATTCGCCTCTGTCGAATTCAAGATTCAGCTTGTCCAGCGCGACGGTTCCATCCGCGAACACCTTGCTGACCTGATTGAATAATACAGTCATTTTTATTTCTACCCTTTAACAGCGCCGAAGGTGAGCCCGCGTACCAGATGTTTCTGAACCAGGAAAGTAAACAGCAGGATCGGCAGTGTTGCCACTACGGCAACGGCGGCGACCTGGCCCCAAAGTGTCCCGTGGGGGGTAACCAGACCGGGGATACCAACGGTCAGGGTGCGGCCTTCGAAGGCGACCAGGATGAATGCGTAAAGAAACTCATTCCAGCTGAGGATGAAACACAGAACCGCCGTAGCCGCCAGCCCCGGCGCCGCCATTGGCAGCAGAACCCGCAAAAAGGTGCCGCCACGCGTATGACCATCCATCATCGCCGCTTCGTCAATTTCTCGGGGGATGTCGGCGAAAAATCCGCGCATCATCCATACCACCAGAGAGACGTTGAAGGTGGTGTGGGCGAGGATAACGGCGATCGGTTTGTCGGTAATTCCGAGCACCGTAAACAGCATAAACATCGGCACCACGATCGAAATCGGCGGCGCCATTCTTGTGGTCAGGAAAAAAAAGAACAGGTCTTCCTTGCCGGGAAAATCGAAGCGGGCGAAAACATAGGCGGCGGGTGTGCCGACGGCCAATGATAAAATTGTGCTGAATACCGCCACAATCATTGAATTCCACACCAACGGCAGGTAACCCTTATCGAGGAATATTTTCGGATAGTGTTCAAATGTTGGCGTGAAGGTCCAGACTGGAACATCTGCAAGCGCATCAAGACGCGATTTGAATGAAGTCAGGAGTATCCATAGATACGGCGTCAAAAACAAAATCAGCACTACGATGAGTGTCGCCAATGCCGCCATTTTCCAGCCCCGGCTTATCATGATGTTACCTCTCTGGCTGGTTTGACCCGACCTTCGTTCCAATAGACAGCCTTGTAAAAAACCGAACACATGATCAACACGACCAGATAAATCATGAACGCACAGACCGCTCCGTAGCCGAGATCCCAATCCTTGAAATTAATTCTGAAGGCATAGATCGACAGCATTTCGGTGGCGATGCCGGGCCCCCCTCCGGTCAGGATAAATACCTTGTCGAACTCCTTGAAAGCATCGATTCCCCTGAGCAGCAAAACCAGCGCGATGATGGGCCGCATCAATGGAAGGGTGACATCCCTGAAAATTTGCAACGACCCGGCGCCATCCATAACCGCAGCCTCGAAAGGCTCCCTGGGCAAGCTCAGCAATCCGGCGAGCATGACAAGGGTGACGAAGGGGGTCCACTGCCAGACATCGATCATCATGATGGCCGGCATCACCAGCGATGCGCTTCCCAATACAGAGGTATCCCGATCAAATATTCCGAGCAGGCGCATGTAATAGGTGAACATACCGAAGTCACCAGACAACAATAGTTTCCAGATCAATCCGACCGCTATGGGTGCCAGCATCATCGGCACAAGCAACATAGTCAGGATGAAGCGGTGTTGTTTGACGTAATGAAACAGCAGCATGGCGAGCGCAAATCCAAACGCGAACTCGACCAGGACCACCCAGAAAACGAATTTCAGTGTCAGCAGAAAGCTGTGCCAGAAAATCGGATCGTCCTGCATCAAACGTCGGAAATTATCGAAACCGACAAAACTTCCCTGTCGATCTGGCAGGGCATAGTGAAGATCGGTAAAGCCGGTCCACACCATGTAGAAGAATGGCCCTACCAGGATAACGAGGAGGAGGATGACGGAAGGGATCAACAACAGCGGAGCTATGCCGCGGTCAAGAACACTTGTCATCATCCTCCTCACTAACAATTTATCCTCCTATCTGTAAATGACGTGGTTGAGTGAATTCAACAAAGCGAACATATCTTACTGCACCGGATACTTCAGCGGGGCGCAGGAACCAAGAAGTTTTGATATCTCTACCGCTGACGCATCTAGTGCTGCCTGCGCACCCTTGGCGCCGGACATATAGCCACTCAATTCACGCACCAGGATATCGGTTATCTGTGGTGATTCCGGTATTGTCGGCTTCGACTTGGCAACTGCATTGGTGTCCATGGAAGCCCTGGAATAGCTGATTTTCTGCACTTGCGCATCCGCGTAAACGTCGGGCCTTGCGGTGGCGCCACCATTCAGGTGCTGGTTTAACTGCTGCTTCTTTTCCATCATCCACTGGATAAACAAATAAGCCGCCTGCTTGTTCTTCGAACCAGCTGGTACCAGATAAGTCCAACCTTCGACCTGTCCAACCTTACCGCCTTTACCCTGAGGCACGATATCGAAGCCCATTTTACCGGCGACGGTGCTGGCCTTGTGATCTTCTGCGACGGCATAGGTCGCATCATTCCACATGATCATTTCGTAAACCTTGCCCTGTTGCATCAACGCCATGACGTCGTCCCAGGTATAGTTAAGCGTATCCGCGGGTGAATAAGCCATCAGACTCTTGTAATACTCGAGCGAGGCGACTGCCTCCGGGCTGTTAACTATGACCGGCCCACATTCACTTCCCGATTTTGTATCCAGCATATCTCCGCCAAAGCTGTAGAGAAAGTTAAGCCATTCGTACCATAACGCTTCGTGACGTTTTCCCTGGAGTGCGGTTCCGTAGAAACCCTCTTCCGGACGATTAAACCATTGGGCGATGTCGGTATATTCTTTCCAGTTGCTGGCCGGTTTCAATTCATATCCGTACTTGGCCTTGAAGCCTGCCCTTTCCTTGGGGTCGTTGAGAAGATCGTTTCTATACCACATATACATAGTCAGGGCAGTAAACGGGAATCCGTAAACCTTGCCCTCGTACCAGGAAATTTCCTTCCACAAGCTTTGGTATAGCTGACTTTCGGGTTTGAACGAAGGATCGCGGAGTTTGGCATCGTTCATGTATTTCTCGAGTGTTTCGAGATGACCGCTTTTGACAAAGCGGCCGAGTTCACGGTGCGGTTGCAGAATGAAATCGTAGCGTCCGCGCT
>CAXBMV010000205.1:0-5954 GCA_963976575.1 uncultured Gammaproteobacteria bacterium
ATGTTATCACCCTCTACATCCGAAATTGCATAGACACGAACCTCGCTGCCCTGAAAGCTGCCGATCAATTTTCCTGCCTTGATCAACGAGGCCTGTTTGCGGCGCGTATTGATTTCACCGATGGTCTTGCCGCCAGAAATCATTTCATCGGTCATCGCTTGCAAATCGGCCAGTGTCAGGGGTGCCGGCAAGGCTTCGGCCAGCGCCGAGGCGCCACCGGAGACCAGCATTAACAAACGACTTTGAGGCGACATCTCCGCGACTCTGTCGAGCAGCAATTGCCCGGCGTTGAGCGAATTCTGATCGGGCAGCGGGTGTGCCGACTCGATCAGGGTCAGGCGCGACAGCGCAGTTAGCTCATCGTCGGCATGATCGTACTTGGTTACGACCAGTGCCTCGCAATCCGGCAACAGATCGCGTGCCCCAAGGCACATGCCCGCTGCCGCCTTGCCGACAGCAATGATAAGATCTGGCTTGAACTCAGGGTCACTGGTCAAGGCAGTTCTTACCGCCTGCCTGCCCGCTACCGCCGCGATGGCGGCATCCCAAAGCTTGACCAGGGATTGTTTTCTAGTACTACTGTCGCTCATAGTCTGGCTTCACTCCTGTGCCGGTGAAATTATCCCGCAATTGCGCAACCGGGCGCTGTAGCTTGAGATGCCCCGCATCAGGCGGGGTCCATAGTGCTGGATGCTGCAATCGAATTCATGGTAATGGCTCCCCGGTAAAGGCCTGAACATGGTTTACTTCAATTCTTCTGGCAGCCGCCGTGAAATCAGCCGCGCATGGTCGCAAATTAGACCTTCACTGACCTGTGCTAATACGACCTTTTACGCGGGAATTGCGAACTCGATATCAAGCCTGCCGCTTCAGTTAACGGGTTGGTCGTGAAAAATAAACGCTCGCGTTTCTATACTTTCGCGGGGTTTCGCATCGACAGGCGCATCGGCAAGGCGTATGGCGCTATGAATACTGCAGTTATTTCTGCCGCCATTCTTCGAGTCAAAGGTCTTGAACAGCAATACCTCGTCGGGGCGCATCTGCGGGAAATAGCACCAGCGATGGGCCGCGTCGTGCACCGCCAGCTGAATTTCACCAGTGTGGTTGCGTGCGCGACGTTCGCTATCGATCAGGTCCAGGGGGTTCAAACTACGCGCATCGCAAAGTGCCAGAGGGAAATCTTCCACCGGGTCGACCAGCGGGCGCCAGACATTGACGATCTGGAAACGGGTGCCGGCCAGTGCTGCGGCCTCATCGCCGAGATTCTCGTTTAAACAAACGAATCCGGAACGCGCGGTATAGTCATTGTGCACCAGGTAGGCCGGTTCCCTGACCTGCTTGCTTTCGCGCAGCTCGGGGTCGGAAGCGCGCACCGTGTGGTCGAAGATGTGCACTCGTGCGCAGCCGGTAACCGATTTCAAAAACTCGCTGATTTCTGCCTCGTAATGGCTTTCAAGCTGTTGCCGGTCGAGAAAATTCCCCACCTCGCTGCGGTGTTTGTATAAATCAAAACCACTGGGGTGCAGGCCAAATTCGTGCTGGCCTTCGTCGGCATCACGCTGGCGGGCATCCGCTACCTCGACTGTTATCATCTGCATCGGCTGATCGATGTCGTGACGCGCGTTGCGCCCCGGGCTTGATGCATTGTAAATCGGTCGCTCAGATCTCTGTGCGAGGTATTCGACCTGGGATTGGATTGTCATGGATAGCGCCTGTTCCGGTTTAACTCAACTGGTCGTGGCGGAAACAATCGCTGCAATGATCATTCACCAGGCCAGCCGCCTGCATAAACGCATAACATATGGTGCTGCCGACAAAAGTAAAGCCCCGCTTTTTCAATTCTTTGGACATGCGATCGGAGATTTCGGTGTTGGCGGGCACATCGTTGCTGCTGGCGCGCCTGTTTTGCAAGGTTTCACCATCGACGAATCCCCACAGAAAATCATTCAGGCTTTCGCCCTGCTCCCGCATCGCCAGATAGGCACGGGCATTCTTGACGAACCCATTCACTTTCAGACGATTGCGCACGATACCGGAATCCAGCAGCAGTTCGGCTATTTTAATATCGTCGTAACGCGCTATTTTCTCAGCGTCGAAGTTGTCGAACAGGCGGCGGTAGTTTTCACGCTTGCGCAGTATGGTTATCCAGCTCAAACCAGCCTGGGCACCCTCGAGGCAGAGGAACTCGAACAACAGGCGTTCGTCGTGCACCGGTACACCCCATTCCTCGTCATGGTATTGCTGGTAGAGTTCATCGTCGCCGCACCACCAGCAACGCTGCAGCGTAGCGCTCATTGTTGCAAGCCCTCAACAAATGCACGGATGCGCTTCGCTGCTTCTTCCAGCTCCGCATCGGCTACGGTATAGGAGACGCGCACGTACCCTGCCGCGCTGGCACCGAAGGCGGTTGCGTCGAGTACAGAAACACCGCTGTGCTGGTATAGCTGGCGAACGAATTCCGGCGAACTCAGGCCGGTGTCGGCCACATTCAACATCAGAAACATACCGGCGTCAGGCTTGAGAGGTCGCAGGCCTTTGATGTCGGTGAATGCCTGGTAGAGAAAATCACGCCTGCGGTGATAGACATCGCGCATATGTTGCAAATCCTGCTGGCAATGTTGCAGCGCGTAGAGACTGGCTTGCTGGATAAAGCCGGGCAAGCCGTAGAGCATGCAAAGCGCCAGTTTTTCCAGGTTGGCAATCAATTCCAACGGGGCAACAATCCAGCCCAGGCGCCAGCCACTCATGGCATAGGATTTAGACATGCTGCCTATACTGATGCAGCGCTCTGCCATACCCGGCAGACCGGCCATATGCTCAAATTCCTCTTCGAAGACGAAGTCAGCATAGACTTCGTCGGCAACTACCCAGAGGTCGTGTGCTACCGCCAGTTCTGCAATCGCCTTTAGTTCCTCCCGATTCAAGGAGATACCGGTGGGGTTACTTGGCGAGGCATAAAAAATCGCCCTGGTGCGTTCATTGATGGCTGCTTTTAAAACGTCCACATCGAGGCGGAAACCTTTTTCCGCATTTAGTACTACCGGCACCAGGGTGGCTCCGGCTACTTTCACCGTGGCTTCGTAGGTAACATACATGGGTTGCAGGACGATCACTTCATCGCCTGCTTCGGCAATACACAGCGAACAGGCAAACAGCGCATTCTGCGCGCCCGAAGTGGTAATCACGTTGCCTGCCTCTACCGCCTGACCACTGCGCTCACGATGGCGCGCAGCGATACATTCACGCAGTGCCGCAGAACCCGAAATCGAAGTGTAATGCGTATCACCTTCGCGCATCGCCTCTACCGCCTTGTCGATTACAGCGGCAGGGGTGGCAAAATCCGGGTCTCCGACACTGAGCACAATGACGTCCTCACCGCGCGCCTGAGCCGCCTTGGCCAGATAATGTGAATCCCAAACATCAGCGGATCCGCCCTTGACCCTGTCGGTCAGCGAAGAAAATCTCATAGCCAGCCTCTTACTGCCATCCTGGTTTCAATTCGTCGAGCATGGGAATTACCCAGGCCTTGTGCTGCAGCAATTCCTCACGGCTATTGCCGGTTAACTCGTAAGGCAACACCATCCAGTCACTGCTTTGCTGCAGATAATAATCGGGGCGACTGCAAGCCGCGTTCTCGTCCGGACGGTAGTAAACCGCGGCAACGCGACAATCTGCCGGCATGTTGCGTTTGCACTTCGCCCGCAGACGCGTGACTACCGCGTCGACATTTCGTCCGGTGCTGTACACATCGTCTACGATTAACAGCGAATCCCCGGCGTCGAGATTTTCGATCAGGTATTGCAAACCGTGTGCACGCGGCTGGCTTTGCTGCTGCAATTGCTTTAAATAATCTTCGCGTCCGCTATAGGAAGTTCGTATCGCAATGTGATCGGTTTCTACGCCAAGATACTGCAAGCATTCCTGGACATAAATGCCCACGGTTGAGCCGCCACGCCACAGGCCGACAATAAAATTTGGACGGAAGCCGCTGTCGAAGACTTGCATCGCCAGGCGATAAGAGGCCTCGAGCAATTCCTGCTCGTCGATAAATTGTTTTTGCATTAATCCTGCGCCTGTTTCCAGCCCTGTGATAATCTGCGAAGCCTAAATCAAGCGATACCGATTTGCACGCCTCCATGAGCGAAAAACACTATATAAACGCACAACAATTGCTGGAAGATTCGTTTCGTCTCGGTGCCGATATCATCAAGGACGGTTTTCGCCCGAGCATCATGATCGCGATCTGGCGGGGTGGCGTGCCTATGGGCATAGCCATACAGGAATTATTAGCCTGGTATGGCATCGAAACCGATCACATCGCCATCCGCACCTCTTCTTACAGCGGTATCGATGGACGCGCGCATCAAATCAGGATACACGGGTTGAACTACCTGGTTAAAAACTGCTGCGCCGAAGATCGCCTGCTCATCGTCGACGACGTATTCGATAGCGGTTTAACCATACAGGCCGTGATCGCAGACCTGAAGAAGCAAGCAAGGCTGAATACACCCCGGGAAATTCGTGTAGCGGTCCCCTACTACAAGCCCTCGCGCAACAAAACCGATTTCAAACCCGATTATTACCTGCACGAAACCGCGCAATGGTTAAAGTATCCTCATTCGCTGGAGGGTCTAAGCCTGGACGAAGTAGCCGAACACCGGCCCGAACTTTACCGCATCATGAAGCCGCAGGCGGATTAGTCCGAGGCTCCAGCCTGTTACCAATGGGTGCAAACAAGCATAGCAATGCGGCTGCCAGGGCCATGGCCGAGGCCATGACAAAGGCATATGAGAGTTCAACCTCGGCAATCAGGCCTGCCGCAAGCGCACCGAACATGCCTACTCCGTCGAGCACGGTGAACACTATACCCAGCGTAGTCGAAGCCGATTTCGTCGAAAAATCAACCGCCGAGGCAAGCACCACCGGGCGCACTGCGGTGAGCAATGCAACCGCGGGTAACAGACCCAGAATGACCCAGTAGAGTCCATCGGCGAACCCTGCGAAAAGCGCGCAAGCGCTGGCACTAAACAATACCAACAGGATGATCGGCTTGCGTCCGCGCATGTCGCTGTACTTGCCGAACCAGGGCTGGAACAGGCTACCCACTATCAATATGCAGGCAAATATCAGACCTGCCTGAAAAGGCGACAAGCCGTGTTCGCTCTGAAAGTACAAAGGGGCCATGGCGAGCATGGCCATCAGCGACATGTTGTAGAGAATCATCAGCGCCATCAATCGATAGCCATCTGCCTTCAGCCACTGCCGGGCGAGCCCGGCAAAATCGATGGTGACTAATACGGGCGGGTTCTCCCGGCTGATGCGGGCGGCGACCGGGATGAATAACAGGCCCATGAGTACGGCAGGAATCACCAGGATTTGCAAGGTGGTTTGCCATGAGAAAAAGCCCAGCAAAAACCCGGTAGTCAAAGGGCCCAGCACCTCGGCCCCGATGCTGCCGCCGACAGCGTGTATGCCAAGTGCCTGTGCGCGGCGTTGCGGCATTTCCTTTACCAGCACACCCGTGGCAACCGGATGCCAGAAAGCATCACCCATGACACCGAGAGCCAGTAATAGGGTAATCCCCCAGAAACCCGGTGCCAGCGTGGCGCTGAAGTAACCGATAGCCACCCACCAGAAACTGAGCAACATCAACAACCCCGGCCGCTTCGAGCGATCGGCCATTATCCCGGCCGGAATATAGGCAAGCCCCGCCCCTATACCATTTATCGTCAGGATCAGGCCGACCTCGGCGGGCCCCATTCCCATACTCGCGGCGATCGCCGGAGCCAGTAGCCAGAGCGTTCCAGCCACCCAGTCGTTGGTCATATGGCCGAAAAATAAAGCGCCCAGTAAAAACCGGTGCTGCTTTTCAGCTTTTGCAATCATTCATGAGCTCCGGTTGCGTCAATGCTAGCGCTGCGGCAAAAACCTTCCACTTTAGGTAGCCGCTGTGG
>CAXBMV010000206.1:0-5944 GCA_963976575.1 uncultured Gammaproteobacteria bacterium
TCATGAGCCTAGTTCCAGTGATCGCAGTCGGGAAATCATCCCTTCTACCCGGCTGCGCGCCAGTTCAGTCTTTTCCAGGAGTTGGGAGCGTTCGCCGGAAAGCTTGTCTTTTTGCTGTCGCAGATTGGTGTTTTCGTGTTTCAGCAGGCCAACCGTGTCGATGAGTTCATCGATACGCAGTTCCAGTTGCCTGAGATCGTCTTCGGTATATGCTGTTTTATTGGAGTCCATAGCGTAATAATCAGGCCTTAAGTCGCGCAGGTCAACAAGCGGCTATTCTTTGTCGGTGCGCGCGGGTGGTAGAATGCAAAAATTATACAAAAATGTGGATTTTCTACAATGCTCGATTTTGACAATGTACAGGCCGCACTGGAAGGTCTGGGTGCGACCTGCGACGCGGCCGAGGCACAAGGTAGCCTCTGTGGTTTGCTGATCGATAATGTCAGCCTCGCGGACTGGCTCGGCCACACCCTGGAAGATTTACCGGACAGTAGCGATGTGCTCGCCGCCGAGCGGCTCGGTGTACTCAGAGAATTATTCGAGCGCACCTACGCCCAGCTACAGGATGAAGATCTAAGCCTGGTGTTGTTGTTGCCGGATGAATCAGATGATTTTTCGGTGCGCCTGCTGGGGCTGGCTAACTGGTGCCAGGGATTTCTCTATGGCATAGGCGTGACTGGAAAGCTGAGCGATGAAAACAAAGATGAAACCTTGCAGGAGTGTTTGTCAGACCTGCTCGAAATCAGTAAGCTCAGCCACGATGCCGAGGCCGATGACGAGTCCGAACAGCAGTATATTGAAATCGTCGAGCATGTGCGTATAGCGACACTGATGTTGCACGAGACGTTGAATCCAGTGCCTGTCGAGCAAACCCTGCATTAGGCGAGTTTGTCGTCCATGCCAGTCAACCGGGAAAGCTTGTCAGCTGTGAATAGAACAGGATTCCTTTCGCCGCGGCGAAAGGCCATGCTTCGCAAACCATATCCGTCAGTCAAACTAAAGTAATAAGCAATGAAAGCAACCGAATTTAAACGCCGACGCAGCCAGTTGATGAAAATGATGGGTAAGAACACCATCGCTATCCTCGCCTCGTCTTCAGAGATCATCCGTAACCGCGATGCTCATTTCCCGTTCCGCCAGGATAGTGATTTCCTCTATCTTACCGGTTTCAACGAGCCCGATGCGGTGATGGTGTTGATGCCTGGTCGCAAGCATGGGGAATACATTCTCTTCTGTCGCGAAAAAGATCCCGAGCAGGAAACCTGGCATGGCAGGCGCGCCGGCCAGGAAGGCGCTATCGAGGTCCACGGTGCCGACGATTCATTTCCGATCGACGATATCGACGATATACTGCCCGGCCTGCTCGAGGGCACCGACACCATATTCAATATCATGGGTCGCTACTCCGATTTCGACAAGCGTCTGATCGGCTGGGTCAGTCACATCAAGCAGCAATCGCGCTCCGGCATGCATATCCCTTCTGAATTCGTCGCGCTGGACTTTCTGCTGCACGATATGCGCCTCTACAAGAGCCGCGAAGAATTGAGGCTGATGCGCAAGGCTGCGGCGATCAACGTGCGTGCGCACAAGCGCGCCATGCAGATTTGTGCCCCGGGCAAATACGAGTATCAGGTTGCGGCGGAGTTTGATCACGAATACCGCAGTCATAACGCCGAGCATGCCTACCCGGCTATAGTCGGCGGTGGTGCCAATGGCTGCATCCTGCATTACACCGATAATAATGATGAGTTGCAGGATGGTGATTTACTCCTCATCGATGCCGGTTGCGAGGTTGAGGGCTATGCCTCGGATGTGACGCGCACCTTTCCAGTGAATGGTCGCTACAGCAAGGCACAGCGCGAGGTATACGAAGTGGTGCTGGCGGCGCACCAGGCCGCGGTTAAAAAAGTACTACCCGGCAACCACTGGAACGACCCGCATAACGCCGCGGTTCGCGTGATTACGCGCGGCTTGATAGAGCTCAAACTGCTCAAGGGTAAGCTCGCCAGTTTGATCAAGGAGCATGCCTATCGACGTTTCTATATGCATCGCACCGGTCACTGGCTGGGACTGGATGTTCACGATGTTGGCGATTACAAGGTCGGTGACCAGTGGCGCCTGCTGGAGCCGGGTATGGTAATGACCATCGAACCGGGTATTTATATCCCCGCGCGCAGCCGTGGTGTGCACCGCAAATGGTGGGACATAGGCATTCGCATCGAAGATGATGTGCTGGTAACCCGGGATGGCTACGAAGTGCTCACCGAGGCGTTGCCGCGCAAGGTCGATGAGATAGAAAAGATGATGTCGAGATAAGTGCCCGCAAGTAACGACATCATCATCATCGGCGGCGGCCTGGTCGGCTTATGTGCCGCTTTGCTGATGCAGCATCCTCAGCGCCGTGTCACCGTGCTGGAGGCAGGGCAGTTTGCGCAGTCGGCTTCGGCTCCTTTGAATGCGCGCTCGATTGCGCTATCCGGCAGCAGTCTGCAAATATTCAAGGCGCTGGGTTTATGGTCTGAAATAAAAAGTCTGGCCGCGCCTATTCGTCATATTCATATCTCGGCGCGCGGCCGCTGGGGTGTTACCAGATTACGCGCCGCCGAACTCGAACTGGAGGCGCTCGGTTATGTCATCGAAAGCCAGCAGCTGGGGCAATGCCTGTTAAAGGCGGTCGAGGCTAGCGGCAATATCGAGATTTGCAACCAGGCCAGCTTTGCCAGCATAGAGCAGGGCGACAAGGTTACAGTCGCGTATCACCATCAGGGTAGGTTACATCAGCTTGAGGCCGGCATTGCGCTGATCGCGGATGGCGCCGACTCGCAGGCGCGCAGCGCGCTCGGCATAGGCCAGAAAATCATTGATTATGCGCAGTCGGCGATTATCTGTAATCTCGAGGTTGGCGAGCCGCTGGTCGATCACGCCTACGAACGCTTTACCGAGCAGGGACCGCTGGCGATGCTGCCATTGGGCGGCAATCGCTATGCCTGCGTTTATACCCTGTCACCGCAAAAGGCAGATAGCTTGCTTGCGCTGGATGACGCCGATTTTATCGAAGCACTGCAGGCCAGTTTTGGTTTTCGTCTTGGCTATATAGAACGCGTTGGCCAGAGATTTTGCCTGCCGCTGCAACGCAGCCGCGCCGAGTCGCTAGCTCTAGGTCGCTGTTTTCTGGTGGGCAACGCAGCCAACGCGCTGCACCCGGTCGCCGGGCAAAGCTTCAACCTGTCGCTGCGTGACCTTGCCAGCCTATACGAGTTACTCGCCGGACAAGATCTGTCCGCGCTGGAGCCGGATGCGCTGCAAACAATCGCCGGGGATTACCAGGATTTGCGCGATAAGGAACAGCGCGCTGTCATTCGACTGGGCGACGGACTGGTCACGCTATTCTCGAATGATTTGCCATTGCTCGGCGCCGCGCGCGCCGCCGCACTGGGATTGCTGGACATACTGCCGCCATTGAAAAAGCAGGTTGCGCTGGCCGGTATGGGATTGAGCTTCAGCGGTAACCGCCTGTTGCGGGGGCGATTGTGAGCTCGAGGAAATTCGATCTTGCCGTGGTCGGTGCCGGCCTCGTTGGCAGCTGCGCCGCGCTGGCCATGGCGCGCAAGGGCATGTCGGTAGCCTTGCTGGAGAGCCAGTCTGTCAGCGCTGAAACTGACAGCGAAAACAAACCATACGATTTGCGCGTATCGGCGATCAGTCCACGCTCGCAGGCCATCCTGCAGGATCTTGATGTCTGGCAGGAACTCGACTCCTGTCGTGTCTGCGATTACGAACAGATGCACATCTGGCATCAGCATGGCAGCGCCAGCGTCCAATTCGATGCCCTGCATATGGCGCGCGAAAGCCTCGGTGCCATAGTCGAGAATAATCATTTGAAGTCTCGCCTGCTAAGCGCCTGTCGGCAGCAGCAGGGCATTAGCTGGTTTGTTCCCGATCACATCGAAGGCCTGTTGGAAAATACGCAACGGGGAGTGTCGTTGAAGCTGGCCTCGGGCAAGCACATCGAGGCCGGATTGTTAGTCGCTGCCGACGGTCGCCAGTCGCCGACGCGCCAGCTGGCCGGCATGCAAATCCGTTCCGGGAAATACGCACAGCGCGCACTGGTCGCCAATGTCACTACCGAGCAATCCCATCAAAATACCGCCTGGCAACGATTCCTCGAAACCGGGCCACTGGCTTTCCTACCGCTGGCGAATGGCCAGTGTTCGATCGTCTGGTCCTGCGATGCGGCGCTGGCGCAAACCCTGGAGGCTTGCGACGAAGACGATTTTTGCAAGGCCCTGGGTGAGGCATTCGAGTTCAAGTTGGGCAAGGTTTGCGCCAGCAGTGCGCGCCTCGGCTTCGACCTCGGCTGGCACAGCTGCGATACCTGGCTGGCACAGCGTGTGCTGTTAATTGGCGACGCCGCGCACAGCGTACACCCCCTCGCCGGGCAGGGTTTGAACCTCGGCTTTAGCGATGTCGAAGCGCTGGCCGGGAACCTGGAGGTAAAGCAGGGGCAATTCGAACACAGGCAGCTGCGTCGTTATGAACGCGCGCGCAAGAGCGAGACCTGGCTGGCAAGTAACAGTTTCAGCGCATTGAAGTCTTTTTACGGAACGGGGAATCCTGCCATCGCCGCGCTGCGCGACACGGGCATGCGTATGCTCGATAACAGCTCTGTGCTGAAACGCGAACTGATGCAAAGAGCCATAGAAAACATCACTTAAATGGGTTAAATCTGTGCCATAAACGAGAAATAATTCATTTTCGTGTGGCGAGGCTAGAACGAAGACGCTATTCTGCCTCACTTAATAACACTAATAATTTAAATATTAAATGCGAAAAGGAGGCTGCATATTAGTCGTTTTTGCATGGGTATGGGCTATACCCGTGCAGACGTTAGCGCAAGACACGCTTGAAGAGATTCGATTCAATGTCGAACGCTTCGAGGTGATTGGTGACAATCCCATAGGTACGCGTGCCAACGCGATACTCGCTCCATTCGTCGGTGAGCAATACGGACTCGAAGGCCTGTCGGCAGCGCGCGATGCGCTCGAACAGGCAATCATCAATTCAGGATTTAATTTTCATCGGGTATCCCTGCCGCCGCAGGATCTGTTCGAAGGCTCAGTCACTTTGAAAGTGTCGAGCTTCGCTATCGGCAATATAGTCGTCGAGGGGAACAAATTTTTTAACCGTGAAAATATTTTGCGCACCGTGCCTGAACTGGTCAGCGGTGGAACGCCGAATACCCAGGAATTGTCGCGTTCCCTGAGAATTGCCAATAGCCATGCCTCGAAAAGCACGGTATTGCGGTTCAAGGAAGGCACTGAAAACGATAGTATCGATGCGGTGCTCGCTGTGAAGGATCGCAATCCCCAGGTTTTCTTCGTCACCCTGGACAATACCGGCTCCGAAAAAACCGAAGTTTATCGCAGTACATTCGGCTACCAGAATGGCAACCTGTTCAATAAGGATCACGCGCTCACGGCAACCTTCACCACCGCGCCGGAAGATACCGATACCACCGCTCAATTTGGTTTGAACTATCGTATTCCCATGTACCGCCACGGCGCCAGCCTCGACCTGTTGTTTTCGGATTCCGATTCGGCGGGTAGCATCGGCGGCGAGTCCGGACAGTCTGTCGCCCCGGGTACGCCGGTGGGCGAGGCGCTGGAAATCACCGGCAAAGGTACCGTGGTAGGTGCGGTGTACAACCGTCCCATGCTCACCGACAGCAGTTACAAGCACCAGTGGTCACTGGGTCTTCAACACAAGACTTTCAACAACCAGTCCGGTTTCGGTTTCATCGACTACGAAGTGTTGAGCGTACCACTGGAGCTGGGCTACCGCTTTAACCGTCAAACGCCCGGATCAAATTTTTCCGGCAGCCTCAGTCTGATACAGGAAATAGGTGACGACAACAAGGAATACGATTCCGACAGACCCGAGGGGG
>CAXBMV010000207.1:0-5932 GCA_963976575.1 uncultured Gammaproteobacteria bacterium
CACCACACCCACGAATACGTGCCGCATTCACCGCGCGCGATACTGAAAAAGCAGATCGCGCGCCTCGACGCGATGGGCATGCAGGCGATGATGGCGTCCGAGCTGGAGTTTTTCCTCTTCGAAGACAGCTTTGAGTCCGCGCAGAAAAAGGGTTATCGCGACCTCGGCACCATCAGCG
Source organism: uncultured Gammaproteobacteria bacterium (assembly GCA_963976575.1). Classification (GTDB taxonomy): domain Bacteria; phylum Pseudomonadota; class Gammaproteobacteria. The sequence goes on from CAXBMV010000207.1 coordinate 179, forward strand.
CCTACAACGAGGATTACCACATCTTCCAGACCACCAAGGAAGAGGAAGTGATGCGCTCTATCCGCAACGGCATACAGGGCGCCGGCATTACCGTGGAATGTTCCAAGGGCGAGGCCAGCAACGGCCAGGAAGAAATCAATGTGCTCTACGCCGACGCGCTGACCATGGCTGACAACCACGTCATCATCAAGAATGCCTGCAAGGAAATCGCCTGGAGCAAGGGCCGCGCGCTCACCTTCATGGCGAAGTGGTCTTATGACCACGCCGGCAATTCCTCGCACATCCACCAGTCGCTGTGGAACAAGAAGGGCAGCAAGTCGCTGTTTTACGACGCCAAGGCCGACCACGGCATGTCGGAGACGATGAAACACTACCTCGCCGGGTTGTTGCACCACGCCAGCGAAATCACTTATTTCCTCGCGCCTTATATCAATTCCTACAAGCGCTTTCAGGCTGGCACCTTCGCCCCGACCAAGGCAATCTGGAGCCGCGACAACCGCACCGCCGGTTACCGTCTCTGCGGCGAGGCGAGCAAGGCGATACGCATCGAGTGCCGCGTCGGCGGCGGCGATCTGAACCCATACCTGGCCTCGGCGGCATTGCTGGCGGCGGGCATGGATGGCATAGAAAACAAGCTGGCGTTGGAGCCGGAGTTTAGCGGCGACGCTTATTCCGGCAAAAAACTGCGCGAGATACCCACCACGCTGCGCGCTGCGACGCAAACGCTGAACAAGTCGAGCATGCTGCGCGCCGCGCTAGGCGACGATATCGTCGATCATTACGTGCACGCCGGCGAATACGAGCAGATGGAATACGACCGCCGCGTCACCGACTGGGAAGTGGCGCGCTGCTTCGAGCGCTCTTAAATCCTGCTAGCTGAATTCAGGCCTGCCCTTTTCGAGGAAGGCCTGTACGCCCTCGCGGCCATCGTCTGATGCCGCGCATTCGCTGAGAAATTGACCCTCGCGTTCCATCTGCGCTTCCAGGCTATTGCTGCTGCTGGCGAGCAACAGCTTCTTCACGCAGGCCACCGAGTTGCCAGCCCCCTGCGCCAGATCGGTGGCGAGCCTGTCGGCCTCTGCCTGCAATTCATCGTCGGGCACAACATAGGTCACCAACCCGATCTGCAGTGCCTCGTCTGCGCTTAGGCTGTTATTGGTAAGCATCAATTGCTGCGCCTTCCTCAGGCCGACCAGTCGTGGCAGGAAATAGCTGGAAGAGCCATCCGGGCTCAGCCCGGCGCGGGTATAGGCCATGGTGAAGCTGGCCGAGGCAGCGGCGAGCACGATATCGCCAGCCAGCGCGAGGCTGAAACCGCCTCCGGCGGCGACGCCATTCACCGCAACAATCAACGCGGCGCGCATGCGGCAGAAGGTCGAAATCGCGCTGTGCAAATCATCCGCCAATGCCTTGATGCCCGGCCCTATGTCATCACCCAGCGCGGCGAATTCGCGGATGTCGCCACCGGCGCAAAAGAAGCGCCCGCTGGCGCCGAGCACCACCACCTTGAGCGCGGCATCGGCGTCGCAGAGTAGCGCGGCCTGCTTCAACTCGGCGCCCATTTGCGAATTCAGGCCATTGGCAGCATCGGGCCGGTTTAGTTGAACGCGCGCGATCGCGCCCTGCTTCTCAAAGGTTATGCACTCGAAGTTATCCATCGCTGCCCGCCGCTGTCGAAAAAAGCCAGTATAAATGTTTTGCGCTATCAAGCAGAATGCAAAATCTATCCACTACCCGAGAGACACTGCATGGCTGCCTTCCTGATCGTCGATTCGCAAATCGAAAACACCGAGGAGTACGATAAATACAAGCTGCTGGCCAAACCCATCGCGGAAAAGTTCGGCGGCGTTTACCGGGCCAGGGGCGGTGAGATGGATGTGCGCGAAACCGATCTGTGGACACCAACCCGAATGGTCATCATCGAATTCCCCGACATGGATGCGGCGCGTGCCTTCGTCGACAGCGAGGAATATGCCCCGATCAAGCCGATTCGGCATAACAATGCCAAATGTACCTTGCTGATACTCGACGGTGGTTAAAGCGGGCCTGCCGTCCACCGGCGTTTTTAAACGGATTTGCGACCTGGCCTCGCTAAACCGCCATTACGAGCCACTTCGTGAGAGTTGCACGGCGCCGAATGTCGGGTAATAATGCGGCATCCTTCTGGCCCTGCCACTGGATGGGCCAAAAGATAACAAGAATAATTTCAGACCATAACCAGACATCAGGAACAAGACATGAATAAATCCATATCGACAGCTATTACCCTGCTTGCGCTACTGTTTTCATTCAGCTTTAGCGGCAATGCACTCGCCGACAACCATTGTTTTCGCGGCACCCTGGACAAGCAGTACTGCGACCGTGACCACGATCTGGTCGCCGACCTGCCGCTGAAGGAAAGCGAATGGGTAGACCCCGACACCATTATCTTTTCCTATACGCCGGTTGAAGACCCGGCCGTATACGCCAAGGTTTGGGACGGTTTCATCAGCCACATGGCCAAGACAACCGGCAAGAAAGTGGTTTTCTTCCCGGTACAGTCCTACGCCGCACAATACGAAGCCATGCGTTCGGGTCGTCTGCATATCGCCGGCGTGAACACTGGCGGTAACCCGGTAGCGGTTTCCTGCGCCGGTTTCGTACCCTTCGCGATGATGGCATCGCCCGATGGCAGCTTTGGCTACGAGATGGAAATCATCGTTCCCAAGGGCAGCAGCATCAAGTCACCGGCCGATATCAAGGGCCGCACCCTGGCCTTCACCTCGCCGACCTCCAACTCCGGCAGCAAAGCCCCGCAGGCGCTGCTGAAGTCTGAATTCGGTCTGGTAGCAGACACCGACTACAACACCGTCTACTCGGGCAAGCACGATAACTCGGTACTCGGCATCGCCAACAATGACTACGAGGCAGCCGCAGTGGCCAACTCGGTGATGAACCGCATGTTCGATCGCGGCGTGGTCAAGCGCGAAGACATTGTTTCCATATACAAGTCGGCCACCTTCCCCACCACCGGTTACGGCCATGCCAATAACCTGCACCCGACCGTCGTGGCCAAGATCAAGCAGGCTTTCTTCACCTTCGATTGGGAAGGCTCTGATCTGCAAAAGGAATTCAAGAAGGAAGGCGCTTTTGTTGCCATCAACCACAAGGCCGACTGGAATGTTATCCGCAAGATCGACAAGGCCAACGGCGTCAGCTACGACTGTAAATAGTCTTTAAACCTACGGGATGGGTCACGCGAGGCGTGGCCCATCTTGCAGCCGAGGCTAGCGCCAGGCAGCCCTGCATAGTCACTGGAGTACCCATGCTTCGAATCGAAAACCTGGAAAAACGTTACCAGACCGGCGATCTGGCGCTGAAAAGCGTCAACCTGACCGTACCCAGCGGCGAAGTGATGGCGCTGATCGGCCCATCCGGTGCCGGCAAGAGTACGCTGATCCGCTGCGTTAACCGCCTGGTACAACCCACCAGCGGCAAAATTTTTCTCGGTGATCTCGAACTCACTCATCTGGGCTCCTCGGATTTACGCCGCGCGCGCCGCCGCATGGGCATGATCTTTCAGGAATACGCGCTGGTGGAACGCCTCAGCGTGATGGAAAACGTGTTATCCGGTCGACTCGGTTACGTCGGCTTCTGGCGCAGTTTCCTGCGCAAGTTTCCACAGTCCGATATCGACGAAGCCTTTCACCTGCTGGAGCGCGTCGGCCTCGACCACATGGCCAACAAGCGCGCCGATGAATTATCCGGCGGCCAGCGCCAGCGCGTCGGCATCTGCCGCGCACTGATCCAGAACCCGGACCTGCTGCTGGTGGATGAACCCACCGCCAGCCTGGACCCGAAAACATCCCGCCAGATCATGCGGCTCATTTGCGAGCTGTGCAAGGAACGCCAACTGGCCGCGATTATCAATATCCACGACGTGCTGTTGGCACAGCGATTTGCCCAGCGTATCGTCGGCCTGCAGCTCGGCAGCATCGTCTACGACGGCCCGCCCGATGGGCTCGACGCCGATGTATTGACCACCATCTACGGTGAAGAAGACTGGGAAGCCACCATCGAGGACGCCAAGGTCGAAGACGATGATGACGATCTCGACGATGACGTCGCCACGGCAGCAGCATCGTCTTGAGCACGCCCGCCACCAGGCGCGAGTGGAAGCGTCCACCCTTTATAGAGAACTCGCTGCTGCGCTGGGGTCTTTGGCTGGGAGCCGGTATTTACCTGGCGCTGGCCTTCGGCACCATGGAAATCGACTGGGAGCGTGCCGCCGAGGGTGCCACGCGTAGCCAGCGATTCATCGCCGCCTTCTTCCCGCCTGACTTCAGCTCGCGCTGGGAATCGATTCAGGATGGCATACTGGAAAGCCTGTGGATGACGATTACCTCGACCGTGATCGGCATCATACTGTCGGTGCCGGTGGGCCTTGGCGCTGCGCGCAACCTGTCGATCAAGCCGGTGTATTATTTCTGCCGCGGCATACTCGCGGTGTCGCGCACCTTCCCGGAAATCATCCTCGCCATCTTCTTCGTGAAACTGTTCGGCTTCGGCCCCTTCGCCGGTTTTCTTGCGCTCAGCGTTGGCACCATCGGCTTTTACGGCAAGCTGCTGGCTGAAGATATCGAATCGATGGACCCGGCCCAGGCCGAGGCTGTGAAATCGGTGGGTTCCAGCTGGCTGCAATGGCTGAATTACTCGGTGCAGCCGCAGGTAATGCCGCGCATGATCGGGCTGGGTATTTATCGCCTCGACATCAATTTCCGCGAATCGGCGGTAGTCGGCATAGTCGGTGGTGGCGGCATAGGCGCAACCCTGCTGACTTCTTTCGATCGCTATGAATTCGATTCGGCCGCGGCGATCCTGCTGGTGATCATCGGCATCGTCATGGCGATGGAATATTCCTCCGGCTATATCCGCCGCTGGGTGCAGTGATGGCGACTAACGAAACTAAAGCGCCGAAAGTCTGGCAGCGACGTACGCCGGCGAAGCAATGGGCGATCTGGGCGGGCTGGCTCTTCGGTTTATCGATATTCATCTATTGCTGGCAGTTGATATCGGAGAAAACCATCTGGTTTTTTGTCACCGATGCACCGCGCCAGGCGGCCGACATGGCGCAGCGCATGGTGCCGCCGAAATGGTCTTATATGGAAGTCCTGTGGGGGCCCATCTGGGATACTATTAACATCGCCACGCTGGGCACCGTAATCGCGCTGGTACTTGCGGTTCCGGTCGCCTTTTGCGCGGCCATCAACACTACCCCGAGCAAGTCCCTGGTGCGGCCGGTGGCGCTATTCATCATCGTCTCCTCGCGCTCGATCAATTCGCTGATCTGGGCGCTGATGCTGGTCACGCTGATCGGCCCCGGCGTACTCGCCGGCGTCATCGCCATAGGCCTGCGCTCTATAGGCTTCTGCGCCAAGCTGCTCTACGAAGCCATAGAAGAGATAGACCAGAGCCAGGTGGAAGCGATCATCGCCACCGGCGGTTCACGCGCACAGCAACTCAGCTACGGCATAGTGCCGCAGATACTGCCGGCCTTCGCCGGTATCTCGGTGTTTCGTTGGGATATCAATATTCGTGAATCCACCGTGCTCGGGCTGGTTGGTGCCGGTGGTATAGGCCTGCAACTGGATTCGTCGATCTCGACGCTGGCCTGGACGCAGGTGTCGTTGATATTGCTGGTGATACTGGCCACGGTCATCGTCAGCGAATGGGTATCGGCGCGCATCCGTCACGCCATTATTTAACGCCTTAAAC
>CAXBMV010000208.1:0-5910 GCA_963976575.1 uncultured Gammaproteobacteria bacterium
ATTACCCCTGCGCTTTACTGGTTTTAACTGTGGGAACTCCTGTTCCCAGTAGCGCAACACGTGTGGTTTGACATCGCAGAGCTCCGCAACCTCACCGATAGTGAAGTAACGTTTACCCGGAATGACAGGTAATTCGTTATTGTTGCTCGCTTCCAGCATACGCTTCCACTCTTATTTTTAATTTTTGCCCTGGTCGAAAAGTAACCACTTTTCTGGCCGAGATTGGAATTTCTTCGCCAGTTTTAGGGTTGCGACCGGGTCGTTCGGCTTTAGATCGAGTCAGGAAGTTTCCAAATCCCGACAATTTCACTTGATGGCCAGTTTCCAGTGCTACTTTTACTTCCTCGAAAAATTGTTCAACTATTTCCTTAGCTTCTCTTTTGTTGAGACCAAGCTCTTCAAATAGCATCTCGGCCATATCAGCCTTGGTCAATGACATCAGCTCTCCCTCAAAACAGCGTTATGGTGTTCTTTTAATTCTACCAGGACTTTCTGAACCAGATTTTCCACATCCTCGTCAACAAGAGTGCGGGAAAAGTCCTGTAAAATCAAGCCCAAAGCGACACTTTTTCGATTATTTCTCACTTCTTTTCCAGTATAGACGTCAAATACAAATACTTCCTGCAAAATATCATTTTTTAACCCATAAACGCTGTCAATCAACGCCTGTACCGATACATTTTCGTCGACGCTTAGAGCAATATCGCGCCTGATCGAGGGAAATCGCGACAGTTCGGAGAATTTAGGCAATTTTGCAGCCAATATCGACGAAAGTTGTATTTCGAAGACAAACACCGCCTGATTTAGCCCCAGTTTTTTCAGAATGAGGGGATGCAGAGCCCCGATAAAGCCAACCTTTTCACCGCAGCAGCTAATGTCTGCGGACTGACCCGGGTGCAAGATCGGGTTTTCAGATCGCTCGAAAGAAAAATCTGAGGCGTCGGCCATGTCTAACAACGATTCAAGGTCACCCTTGATATCGTAAAAATCAACAGAATCGGCATTGGCATATAAATCGGTGGCAACGCGACTGCCGCATATTACCGCCGCGATATGTGAAGACTGCTGTAATCCTGCCGCCTCGGGGACGAAGCACAGGCCGGTCTCGAACAAGCACACTCTGGGTTGCTGGCGATTGAGATTGTGCTGCAATGCCTGGATCAACCCGGGCAGAAGGCGAGTGCGCATTACCGACATATCCGCAGAAATCGGATTAGACAGGGGTAAGGTTTGTTGCTTTGGGTCAAGGATGGACTGCAGTTCCGGCGAGACGAAAGAGTAGGTCACCGCTTCAAAATAGCCCCGCTCGACCATCACGTCGCGAATGCGATTGACGTCGACCCGCTGCTCCGAGTAACTCTCCATCTTTACATGAGCCGCTTCCCGGCTACCGGGAATATTGTTATAGCCAACCAATCGACCGATTTCCTCGATCAAATCTGCCTCAATATTGATATCGAAGCGATAACTGGGCGGCATCACCTGCCAGCTATCTTCCTGAGTCTCAAATTGCATGTTCAGGCGTTGCAGCATGTCGCTGATTTCCGACTTGCTGACATCGATGCCAAGCAGGCGATTAATCCGCTGACGGCGTAATTGCACCACAGAATTCTTCGGTAAATGAGTCTCGCTGGTCGTATCGGTAATCGGCCCCGCCTTGCCACCAACAATTGCCAGCAAGAGTTCGGTTGCCCGTTGCATTGCCACTCGCGGCAGCTGCGCGTCAACGCCACGCTCGAATCGATGCGAGGCATCGGTGTGCATGCCATAGCTGCGCGCCTTACCGGCCAGTGTGAGCGCGGTGAAATGCGCTGCTTCAAGGAAAATGTTGCGCGTATCAGCTTGAACCGACGAATCCAGACCACCCATAATGCCAGCCAACGCCAATGCTTTCTTGTGATCCGCGATGAGCAGCGTATCTTCGCGACACTCGACCTCGCTTTGATCGAGCAGCATTAATTTCTCTGCGGCGGTGGCGAGCCGTACCTTGATTCCACCTTCGAGTTTGTCGTAGTCAAATCCGTGCATCGGTTGGCCCAGTTCCATCATCACGTAATTAGTGACATCGACTACCGGGCTAATCGGCCGCAAGCCGCAACGGCGCAGTTTTTCCTGCATCCACAAGGGCGTAGTTGCGCTAGCATCGATACCCTTGATGATTCGTCCCGCGTAACGCGGGCAATGTTCCGGCGCATCGAGTTCAACCATAAATGTTTCGTCGATCTCATTACTGACCTCCACTTCTGCGACCGGGCTCAGTGATATGCTATTGAGTGCAGAGATTTCCCTGGCAACCCCGGCAATACTGAGGCAGTCGCCACGATTAGGAGTTAAATCGATTTCGATAATTCTGTCGTCCAGCGCCAGGTAATCAACCAGCGCCATGCCTGCCGGGGCATCATCAGGCAGAATCAGTATTCCCTCGGAAGATTCGGCCAGGTGCAGCTCGGAGGCCGAGCAAATCATGCCCTGCGATTCGACTCCGCGCAGCTTTGCTTTTTTGATCTTGATGCCGGGTAATTGCGCGCCGACACGGGCGAGTACTACTTTTTGCGCTCCGACTACGTTGGCGGCACCGCAAACAACAGTCCAGCTGTCTTTGCCATCGTGAACCTGACAGACATTCAGCTTGTCTGCATCGGCATGTTTCTCAATCGCCAGAATCTCGCCGACAACTACATTTTCCAGCAATGGGGCCGCCGCCGATACTCCCTCAACCTCGAGGCCAGCCATGGTCAGCTGACTCGCCAACGCATCACTATCAATTTGGGGATTAGCCCATTCGCGTAACCAGTTTTCGCTAAGCTTCATGGATTATCCGCGTCAGGCAAACTGCTGCAAAAAACGCAGGTCATTTTCGAAGAACAGGCGCAGGTCGTTGACCCCGTAACGCAGCATAGCCATGCGCTCTACGCCGATACCGAAGGCATAGGCGGTATATTTTTCAGCGTCTATGCCTGCGTGGCGGAACACTTCCGGGTGAACCATGCCGCAGCCGAGAATTTCAATCCAACCGGTATGCCCACACACCCGACAACCGCTGCCTGTACAAATCACGCAGCTGATATCGACTTCCATCGAGGGTTCGGTAAACGGAAAATACGAGGGACGAAAACGGGTTTTTAAATCGTCCTGCTCGAAGAAGAGTCTCAAAAACTCCTCGAGGGTACCTTTCAGCACGGAAAAAGAAATATTCTCATCGACCAGCAAGCCCTCTCCCTGATGAAACATCGGCGTATGGGTTAAATCCGAGTCACAACGATATACCCGGCCCGGCGCAATTATGCGAACCGGCGGCTCCTGCTCCTTCAGCACGCGAATCTGTACTGGCGAAGTATGCGTGCGCAACAGGCGCCCGTCATCGAAGTAAAAGGTGTCGTGCATTGCACGTGCCGGATGGTGAGCCGGGATGTTGAGTGCTTCAAAATTGTGGAAGTCGTCCTCGACCTCTGGACCTTCGGCAACGTCAAAACCGAGTTTACCGAACATTTTATCAATGCGGTTCATCGTCAGCGTGACCGGGTGTAATCCACCCGCCTTGCTACCCCTGCCCGGCAGGCTAATGTCGATTGTCTCGTTGGCCAGTTTCGAGGCTATGGTCAGGTCACCGATTGCGCTGCGGCGCGATTCCAACAAGTCCTGGATTTGCTGCTTAACCTGATTAATCGCCTGTCCGGCAGCGGGTCTTTCACTGGCGGGCAACTGCCCCAGATTTTTCAGCTGGGCGGTTAACTCACCTTTTTTGCCGAGATAGGCGACGCGCACCGAGTCGAGAGCAGCCATGTCGTTGGACTGGCTGATCGAGCTGGATGCATTATTCAGCAGGCTTTCGAGGTCTTGGGACACGGTTTTCGCTTGATATTAACGGCAGAACAGAGGCTGTTCTGCCGTATTATTTCAAAAAGCTTTAAGCAGCTTCCAGACCGGCGCGGGCTTTTTCGACCAGCGCGCTAAATGCGGGCTTGTCGAATATCGCGATATCGGACAGGACCTTGCGATCGATTTCTATTGACGCCTTGCTCAATCCATTCATGAACACGCTATAAGACATACCGTTCTCACGGGCTCCGGCGTTTATGCGTGCTATCCACAGCGCGCGAAACTGGCGCTTACGCTGGCGACGATCGCGATAGGCATATTGACCAGACTTGGTAACCGCCTGCTTGGCGACGCGGAAAACCTTACTGCGTGCGCCGCGATAACCTTTGGCTTTATCGAGAACTTTCTTGTGGCGTGCATGTGCAGTGACGCCTCTTTTTACTCTTGGCATTGTTTAATCCCCTTAAGAATACGGCAGCATTTGACGAACGGCACTGACGTCATTTGCATGAACATCGAGTTTCTCGCCAAGCTGACGCTTGCGTTTGCTCGATTTCTTAGTGAGGATATGGCGCAAATGCGATTGCTTGCGCTTGTAGCCGCCCGCCGCATTTGCTTTGAAACGCTTCGCAGCGCCACTGTTAGACTTCATTTTTGGCATGTGTAACTCCAGTTAAATGTAATAACTACCTAAACTTCGTAATCCCTGGACGCCGGAGACGCGTCTTTGGGAACTTGGCTAAAACTTCTAGCGCTTTTTCGGCACCAGTAACATAGTCATCTGGCGTCCTTCCGACTGTGGATACTGATCCACCGTCGCAATTTCTTGCATATCTTCCTCGACCCGCTTCAACAATTGGGTACCCAACTCCATATGAGCCATTTCACGTCCCCTGAAACGAACCGTAACCTTGCATCGATCACCTATCTCGATGAACTCGGATAATTTCCGAATCTTCACCTTGTAATCACCGTCCTCGGTACCGGGTCTAAACTTGATTTCCTTGATTTGCACCTGGCGCTGTTTCTTGCGCTGGTCGTGCAACTTTTTCTTTTGCTGAAACTTGAATTTGCCATAATCCATCAATCGGCATACAGGCGGTTCAGCGTCGGGGACCAGTTCAACCAGATCCAGTTTGGCTTCAAGCGCCATTTGTTGCGCCTCTGCCAGGGTAACTATACCCTTTTGCTCGCCATCTTCAGCGACCAGCCGTACTTCCGGCGCGGTAATATCCTCGTTTAAACGGGCTTGTTTGTTGTCTGCGATTTGAGAATCTCCTTAAAAAGCAAATAATTCATACAGCAAAAATTAATCCGGCCAAAAAACCGGATTACTGTTTCACCAGGTCTACGAAACTGTCGAGGCTTAAAGACCCGAGGTCTTTTCCACCAAGATCGCGCACCGCGACGTTACCCTCTTCCACCTCTCGATCACCAACTACGAGCAGGTAGGGAATACGCTGCAATGTGTGCTCGCGAATTTTAAAGCCGATCTTTTCGTTTCTCAAGTCGGAAATGACCCTGATTCCCTGATTTCTAAGCATTTTTTCGGTTTTTTCGACATAGTCGGCCTGTTTGTCGGTGATATTCATCACAACCGCCTGAACGGGCGCCAACCAGGGTGGAAATTTGCCTTCGTATTCCTCGATCAAAATACCGATAAATCGCTCGATTGAACCGAGTACAGCGCGATGCAGCATGACCGGAACTTGTTTGGAACCATCTTCGGCGATGAATTTCGCATCGAGGCGCCCGGGCATGGAAAAATCGACCTGCATGGTACCGCATTGCCACACCCTGCCGATACAATCTTTTAGCGAAAAGTCGATTTTAGGACCATAAAAGGCGCCGTCACCGGGTTGCAAAACCCAATCGAGCTGTTTGTTGTCCAGAGACTGGCGCAAAGCATCTTCGGCCTTGTCCCAAAGCGCATCCTCACCGACCCGCTGCGCCGGGCGCGTCGACAATGCGACGATCACGTCATCGAAGCCAAAATCCTTGTAGATCTTGAACACCAGATCGATAAACGAGGCAACCTCGGCCTGGATCTGGTCCTCTGTACAAAAGATATGCGCATCGTCCTGGACGAAG
>CAXBMV010000209.1:0-5901 GCA_963976575.1 uncultured Gammaproteobacteria bacterium
CTGGCTTTGCTGCTGCTTGCCGGCAAGATCCTCAATCTGACCCTGCATCACCTGTGCCTGGCTGACCATGGTCGATTCCAGCGCAGACTTTTCCGCCTGGCGTTGCTGTAGCTCCTGTTGCAGCGAGGCCACCTGCTGCTGGGTCTGTCCATATTGGCTGGCGAGATCGCGCAGCTGGTTTTGCAGGTTGGCCGATTCGCGCGCATGGGCCTGTTGCAGGGTTTGCTTTTCCAGGCTTTCCCGTTCGATCTGCTGTTGCAGTGTCTGCTGGCTATTCTGGTTTTGCTCGAACTCCTGTCTCAGCATTTCAAACCTGGCCTGCAGTTGCTGCTTCTGCTGCTCCTGCTCGCTTTGCTGTTTGGCCTTGGCTTCGGCTTCGGCCTGCAGCAACTCGGACAGGGTCATCACTTTTTCCTGTTCCTGTGCCTGCTGCGCACGCAGGCTCTCGAACTCGGCTTCCAGCCTTTTTGCCTCGGCCGCATGGCGCTGCTGCAGCGCCGTTTTCTCTACAGCCTCGACTTCAAGCTGCGACTGCAGCTCGGCCATTTGTGCCTGGTCCTGCTGTTGTTTAGTTTTCAACTGCTGCAGGCTGGATTCGAGCTGGTCGGTTTTTGCTGAGAACTGTTGTTGCAGTTGCGCCAGCTGTTGTTCTTCCTGCTGCAGTTCCTTTTGCAGCGCAGACTTCTCCGAAGCCTCGGCTTCGATTTTAGACTGCAGCTCGGCGATCTGTCCCTGGTCCTGCTGTTGCTTCGATTGCAGTTGTTGCAGGCTGGTTTCCAGCTGGCTGGTTTCGGCGGAAAACTGTTTTTGCAACTGCGCGCGTTGCTGTTCTTCCTGCTGCAGTTGTTGTTGTGTCGCTTCGAGGTCCTGCTGGCGCTGCTCGACGGTTTTCTGCAACTCCTGTTTTTGCTGTTGCTGCGACGAAAGCTGTTGCTGCGCGTCGGCTTTGGCAGCGGTATTGGCATTCATCAGGGCGACGATTAATTGCTGGTATTCATTCAACGAGGATTCGCGTTGTTGTTGCTGCTGCGCCTGTTGTTGTAACTCGCTTTTCTTTTGCTGGGCTTCGCTTTCCAGCAGGTTGATCTGGCTGATGATTTTTTCGTAGACCTGCTTTTCCTGACTGTTGGTCTTCTGCGCCAGGTATTCGCTCTTTACCGACTCGTAGAGTTCCAGCTCTTTTCTGACTTCGGTGATCTGTGCATGCGCGGTGACCGAGATCATGCCGGTACGCAGACTGGAAACCATGTACATCAGCAGGAAGACGAAGGCGAGCACCATGAACAAGTCGCTATAGGAAGCCCACTGGGTTCCACTGGCCTGCTGCCTTGCGCGAATCGCGTCGTAATCGAAGCTCATAACGGTTACCAGATACGTCCATAGTAATGCTGGAACGAAAAAGTGTAGCCATTCGCGGGTCACAGTCAATTGACGCAGCTAACAGTTTGCACCGAAACACGGGCTTTAACGGCCTGAAATCAATGATTTAGACCCATAGCGCAGAATTAGCCGATATTTCCACTTGCGCCTGCAGGGGTGCTGCGCCTGCAATTCGCGTTGTTTTAGAGCCTAATGAAAATATCATATCCGCCACCTGATTTAAGCGCTGCAGCGGGTTACACTGTGCGCTTTTTCCACCCAACCGAAATTCGCAGTCATGTCTATTGAGCAGTATTCGCTATTTATCGTAGTCGCTTTTCTTATCATGCTGTCGCCCGGCCCCGCGGTAGTGCTGGCGATTACCAACGGCATTTTGCATGGTCCGCGTGGCGCGCTTTACGCGGTGCTTGGCAATATGAGCGGCTTTGTTTTTCTCAGCAGCATTTCGGTTGCCGGTGTCGGCGCGGTGATGGCGACCACGCCGCTGCTCTACGACATCCTCAAGTGGTGCGGCGGGATCTACCTGGTTTATCTCGGCGTCAGCCACTGGCGCTCAAAAAAGGAACGCCTCGGCGTGCGTGATCATATCGATGAGGTGAAATCGTTGTCGCCGATGCAACTTTATCAGCGTGGCGTGGTGGTGACGCTGAGCAACCCCAAGGCGATCGTTTTCGTCGCCGCGTTGCTGCCCCAGTTCATCGATCGACAGAATCCCGTAATCCCCCAGTTCGCCATACTGCTGGTGACCATGCTGATATTGCAAATGATGGTGCTGAACGGCTATGCCTTTCTTGCCAGCCGCATTCGTGACTGGTTGAACGCGCCGGGGCGGATGAAGGCTTTCCACCGTGTCATCGGGATGATTTTCATCATCTTCGGCGTTTCCCTCGCATTTTCCAGCCAGAGCCAGTAACGCACAATTTCGAAACCGCGCCGGGCCAACTCTGCCAGCAGGCAATTTAGTCCATTGGAATCAGCCCGCCTTGTGTTACCTTGCCGAGCTGCCAATCAACCAGCTCATCGACCATGTCCAGCAGTAGTCCGGTAACCCCTCAAAGAGCAATGATCGCCTTCGCCCTGGGCACCTTGTTTTTCGGCTATGCCTTTGTACAAAGGGTTTCACCCAGCGTAATGACCAACGAATTGATGCGTGACTTCAGCGTCGGCGGTGCCGCACTGGGCTCGCTGTCGGCATTTTATTTTTATGCCTATGCCTCGATACAGTTGCCGGTGGGCATGCTCACCGACCACTTCGGTCCGCGCAAGCTGATGAGCATGGCGGCAGCACTGTGCGCGCTGGCCTCGGTGGGCTTCGCCTTCAGCGACTCGGTATTCACCGCCTCACTGGGACGGGCATTGATAGGCGGCACGGTCGCCTTTGGCTTCGTCGGTACCATGGCGATTGCCGCCCACTGGTTCAAACCAGCGCAATATGCGCTGCTCGCCGGCCTGCTGCAAAGCGTCGGCATGAGCGGGGCAATCTTCGGGCAGGCGCCGCTGCGCCAGATGGTCGAATCGCTGGGCTGGCGCAACAGCATGCATGTGCTCGCGCTGGTCGCGCTGATACTGGCGGTGCTGATATTCCTGCTGGTGCCACTGCGCTCTGCCAGTCAGAAAAAACAGGGCCCTGCGCCTGCCGTGCTGCAGGGACTAAAACGCATTTCGGCGAATCCGCAAACCTGGATTTGTTCGCTGATCGGTTTCGGCATGGCCGCCACCATGCTCGGCCTCGGTGGCCTCTGGGGCGTACCCTGGCTGACCAGCGCGCTGGATTACTCGATTACCGAGGCGGCCGGGATCACCTCGATGATTTTTGTCGGCTGGGCCATTTTTTCACCGCTGGCCGGCTGGTTCTCGGACCGCTTCGGTCGGCGTAATATCATATTGACAGGCGGTGCGCTGCTGGCGCTGGTCAGCCTCGCGGTGCTGCTCTACGCGACACCATCGCAGACAGCACTGCTGATGTTATTGATGTTCCTCATTGGCGCAGGTGGCAGCTCGATGACGGTTTGCTTTGGTTCAGTCAGGGAATTGAATGATCCTGCTTATGGCAGTACCGCGCTCGGCCTGATGAATATGTGTATTGTTGGTTCTGGGGCCGTCATGCAACCGCTGATCGGCTGGCTGCTGGACCTCGGTTGGGATGGCACCCTGTTGCAGGGTGCGCGCATTTACGCGCCGGAAAACTATCGCCTCGCCTTCACCAGCCTGCTGCTGGTGGACACCCGAAGCAGCCACGAAGAGCTAAAAAAAAACCGGGCAGCGAGGCCCGGTTTTTAATACTGCTTTTATGGCCCTGAGGCCAGAACCTTTCTAGGCGAACCACCAGCGTTCGGAGTTCTTCGCACCATCCAGCTCCCAGTTGGCACCGACTTTTTCCGGCACTGCCAGACGATCGTGGTAAGCCATGACGTCACTGGTAAATAACGGCAGACAAACCCCGCCTTCGTTATTGATGATCTGCTGCATTTCCACATAGATATCGCGGCGCTTCGTGGTATCCAGTTCGGCACGACCCTGTACCAACAGCTTGTTGAACTTGGCGTGCTTCCAGGCGGTATCGTTCCAGCTGGCATCGGCCGCGTAGATTTGCGAGAAAATCCAGTTCTCGGTGGGACGGCCGCTCCAGTAGCAGGCGACGAAAGGCTTCTTCATCCACACGTTGCTCCAGTAGCCATCGTTGGGTTCACGCACTACCTCGACATCGATACCCGAGGCTTTCGCCGTATCACGCATCAACTGGCCGGCGTCTATGGCTCCGCCAAAACCGGTATCAGCCGCATGAAACTTGATGCTGAGTTTGCTCATGCCGGCCTTCTTCAGATTGCCATCAGAGCACCGCCGAACAGTGGAGTTCCAGCCATTGCTTGCGGTCGATGCTGTGCTTGATCGCCAGGCGTACGTTGTTATCGTCATAGGGCGCGGTATCGGTGCGCATCGGCAGGGTAATCTGCTTGTTGCCGGTGGTCGGGTGTACGGTCAGACCGGGTACTCGCTTCAACAGGTGAACTGTATTCGTCGGCACGTTATTCATGCAGTCCAGCGCGCCGGTTTGCAGTGCGCTACTGCGCGCGGTGGGATCGCCAATCTGGTTGATTTCGACCTCGTCGAAATGCGCCATGCCGGCCTTCCAGTAATTCGGATTGCGCGTGGTTAAGGAGCGCACACCCGCTTCATGCTGTTTCAGAATATAGCCACCGGTACCGATACCGGATTGCCAATCCATGGTGCCGTCGCCGTTGGACGGACAGATATTCAAATGGTAATCGCTCATCAGGAAGGGGAAGTCGGCGTCGCCACCGCTGAGCGCCACGGTAACACTGTGTTTGCCGTCGGCCTTCACCGAGACTATGCCACTGAGTATGCCCTTGGCGGCTGATTTTGATTTTTCACCCAGATGATGATTGAGCGAATCGACCACGTCGGCGGAAGTCAGCGACTTGCCATTGTGGAATTCCACACCTTTGCGAATCTTGAAATTCCAGACTTTTGCATCCGGGCTCGCATCCCAGCTTTCTGCCAGTTCGGGTATCAATTGCCCGTTAGAAGCGACTTCGGTCAGGCCATTGCGTAGCTGGCCGAATTGCAGGTGGATCATGTACAGGTCGAGTATTTGACCCGGATCGAGTATATCGGTGGTAGCGCCGCCGGTCAGACCCACGCGCAGGCGACCTCCTTTTTTCGGTGTGGCCGCTTCGACCTTGTTCAGAATCGCCGAGGCCGAAGCCAGCGATACGCCTAGCGCCATGGCTCCCATCATGAATCCACGCCGCGTCATCCTGCCGGTTTCGAACGAATGCTGGATATCGGTAATCTTATCCACCACTTCGAGATCGGCAATCGAGCTGCTCAAATCGATTATCTTGCTATCTTTGTCTTTCACAGTGCACTCCTCATTTGGCTAATATTTTTTCATTGTTATGTGCCGCCTGTTTGGGTCAGGCTGGCAATACGCAAATCGCAGAATGGAGATGTAGCGTCCTGTCTCGTCATTTCTGGCCTGTTCAAGGCGTATTGCAGCCATTGTTGCGAAATTTGGCCTGCGATTCAAGCTGATTTCTGCAGGCCTGCCCATGCCAAAATCGCACAGTGCCCGTCATATCCTCATACCGAGGCATAGGAATTAACCCCGGTTGACAAAAACCCACTTTATTGTGAATACCATTGTCTATACTTAATCAGCGATGAGTTATGCTAGCAACCAATGAAACCTGAAATATCCGCCATTGATTCTCTCGATGTTTTCGAAGACAGCCTCGATGCGGCAATTATTATTTGTCGAGACAGCGGAAACATTCTTGCGGTCAACCGTATTGCCGAACAACGTTACGGTTATAGTCAGGATGAATTTCTACGAATGCATGTCTCGGAACTGTCGGTAAAGGAGCTACGCGCCGATGTGGCAGAGAAACTGTCCTCGTTGCAACAACAAGGAGGTATCTTCGAATGGCGACACCGCAGCAGGGATAATCGCGAGATCACGGTAGAAATATCGGCCTATCCCACCACCTATCAGGGCAA
>CAXBMV010000210.1:0-5883 GCA_963976575.1 uncultured Gammaproteobacteria bacterium
AAGCCTTGTGCAGTGCTGCTTTTTGCGCCGCGTTCAAGTTTTCGTAGGTTGATTTATTCACCAGCAGCGGCTGATACATGAACCAGAGGGCAAAGTCGCTGGCCGGGGTATAGCACTTAACCTGCTCGAATATGCGGTAAGAAACAAACGAGGCCGACGAAGTGTTGGCCGCCTGCAGTACCCCGGTTTGCATCGCGTTGTAAATTTCCGAAGAAGCCATGGAAGCGATTGATGCGCCAGCCGCAGCCAGCATCTGCTCGAAAGCCTTTCCTGCTGCACGCATTTGCAGACCCTTCACGTCGTCGGGCTTGGTCAGGCACTTGTCCTTACCGGCGAAACCACCAGCAAGGTAACCGTGTACCAGAACCTTGACATCGTCCTCGGCGAGAATCTTTTCGATTTCCTTCATGAATTGCGAATCATTCAGCCGCGCGGCGTGATCGTGGTTTTTCACCAGGCCGGGCATTAGCGTGAGATTGAATTCCGGGCGCAGTCCGCCGGCATAGGACAGGGGTAATACGGTCATGTCGAGCTGACCGCGGCTCAGCGGCTTGTATTGCTCGCGCGGCTTGAACAGCGACTTCGAAGGGAAGATTTTTATGTCCAGATCCACGTTCGCGGCGGCCACATCGTCGGCTACCATCTGTGCCACCTGGTGGCGTACATCCTTGGTAGACCACTGGTGCGAAAGACGCAGCTCGGTCGCGGAAGCCGTTGTCGCAACTGCGGCCATGGTTCCCGCCAGAACTAATGCTGGTATTATTTTTTTCATTATATTTCCTCTGGTCTGTGTGTTTTTAGATTTGCGGACTTGTGCTTTTGTTATTCCGCGGGGTGACAAAAATAAACTATTTGGCCCTGATGTCAAATTAATCACCGCTATGAATAATACCAGCACGGCGTTTAATCGACCTGCATTTACGAGAAATTACTCCACCGTAACCGATTTGGCGAGGTTGCGCGGCTGATCCACATCGGTGCCACGCAGTACCGCGACGTGATAGCTGAGTAACTGTAAGGGTATGGTGGACAATATCGGCGTAATCCAGCGGGTATCGCAATCCATAATCACCACCACATCGTCCGCGCTGGTTTCGAGCTCGGCACCTCGATGGGTGAAAATATACAGCTTGCCGCCGCGTGCCTTCACTTCCTGCATATTGGAATGCAGTTTTTCCAGCAAGTCGTCATTCGGCGCAACCACGACTACCGGCATATCTGCATCCACCAGCGCCAGCGGACCGTGCTTCAGTTCACCGGCCGGATACGCCTCGGCGTGGATATAGGAAATTTCCTTGAGCTTTAGCGCACCTTCCATGGCGATCGGGTAGTGCTCGCCACGACCGAGAAACAAGGCGTGCTGCTTGTCGACAAAGTCTTCGGCTATGGCCTCGATCTGCTTATCCAGACGCAGCAGTTTATCGATCAGCCCGGGCAGCGAATTGAGTTCGGCGACTATTGCGCCTGCTTCGCTTTTAGTGAGCAATTCTTTCTGCTTGCCCAGGGTCAATACCAGCAACAGCATCGCCACCAGTTGCGTGGTGAATGCCTTGGTTGAAGCCACGCCGATTTCCGGTCCGGCGCGGGTCATCAGCACCAGGTTGGACTCGCGAACCAGCGAGGATTCGGGTGCGTTGCAAATGCTCAGGCTGCCGCAATAATTCTCCGATTCCATGCTGCGCAGCGCCATCAAGGTATCCATGGTTTCTCCGGATTGTGACAGCGTGACGAAGAGCGTGTTTTTCGGCACCACGTGCTTGCGATAACGAAATTCGCTGGCAACTTCGATTTGGCATGGGATGCCTAGCAAAGTTTCGATCCAGTAGCGCGCAACAAAACCGGCGTGGTAACTGGTACCGCAGGCGATAATTTGAATATTCTCTACGCGTTCGAATATTTCCTCAGCGGTTGGGCCGAAAATGGCATCGAGCACATGGTCATCGCTGATGCGACCCTCCAGGCATTCGCTGATGGCGTGGCCCTGCTCGTGGATTTCCTTGAGCATGTAATGACGATATTCACCCTTGCTGGTCGAGTCGCTGTTCAATTCGCTGACATGGATGTCATAGTCACGCTGATCACCTGCGGCGTTGTAGATCTGGTAAGTCTTTTCATGCAGCACCGCAAAATCACCCTCTTCGAGGTAGATGAAACGATTGGTTACCGGTAAAAGTGCGGAAACGTCCGAGGCGAGGAAATTCTCCTGTATGCCAAGGCCAAGCACCAGCGGATTGCCGCGGCGGCAGGCCACCAGAGTACGCGGATCGCCGGTGGCTATGACGCCCAGCGAGAAGGCGCCTTCCAGTTCAGCGACGGTATTGCGTACCGCTTCGTAGAGGTCGCCCTTGAAATGACTGTCCACCAGGTGGGCGACCACTTCGGTATCGGTTTCAGAAGTGAACTGGTAACCGGCCTTGCGCAGGCGCTCGCGCAGAATCTTGTAATTCTCGATGATGCCATTGTGCACTACGGCGACACGCTCGCTGGAAAAATGCGGGTGCGCGTTGGACTCGGAGGGTACGCCGTGGGTTGCCCAGCGGGTATGGGCTATGCCGATATGGCCGGGCTGATCGGGCGAGATCTTGGCGTCGAGATACTTCACCTTGCCCAGCGCTCGGAAGCGCTCCAGCTTGCCGCCTTCGAGCAACGCGATACCCGCGGAATCGTAACCGCGGTATTCGAGTCGATGCAGGCCTTCCAGTAGAATCGAACTAACATCGCGTTGCGCCACTGCGCCGACTATTCCACACATATCATTTCTTCTTTGGTCTTTTCCAGTTATCCATCGTCATCTGCTTCGAACGCGTCAGTGTTAGCTTGTCGGCCGGGGCATCCTTTGTAATCGTCGAACCGGCGCCTATGGTTGCATTTTTTGCCACCTTCACCGGTGCTACCAGTTGCGTATCCGAACCGATGAAGACGCCATCCTCGATCACTGTTTTAAACTTGTTCACACCATCGTAGTTGCAGGTAATAGTGCCGGCGCCAATATTAACATTTTTCCCCATTTCGGTATCACCGATATAACTGAGGTGACTGATCTTGCTGCCCTCACCAATCTGCGCCTTCTTGGTTTCAACAAAGTTACCGATCTTGACGCCATCGGCGCACTCGGTTCCCGGCCTGATGCGGGCGAAAGGCCCTATGCTGACATCACGACCTATGATTGCCTCGTCGATAGAACTCATGGGTTTTATTTCGCTGCCGGCGCCGATACGACTATTGCGAATCACGCAGTTCGCGGCAATACGCACATTGTCGCCGAGGCTCACAGAACCTTCGAAGATACAATTAATGTCGATTTCAACATCGTTACCGACCTGCAGATCGCCGCGTATGTCGATACGCAGCGGGTCATATAGTTTCGTGCCCTCGGCCATCAAGGCCTGCACCTGGCGTGCCCGATACTGTTGCTCGACGTCGGCCAGTTGCTGTTGGTTATTCACCCCGGTAACTTCGTTGGCATCCTCGCATACCACAGCCGCGACAGCTTCATCGGCGGCTACCGCCAGAGCGACCAGATCGGTCAGGTAATATTCGCCCTGGGCATTGTCGTTGCCAAGCTGATCGATCAGCCCGGCCAGGTTGTTACCGCGGATAAACATAATGCCGGAATTGACTTCGTTTATTTTCAGCTGCGCTGCACTGGCATCTTTGTGCTCGACTATACCGCGAACATTGCCTTGTTCATCTCTGAGGATACGGCCGTAGCCGAAGGGATCTTCGACAAGAAAACTGAGTATTGCCAAGGCGCTGTTGCTGCACCCATCGATTAAAGCCGTCAGGGTTTCTACCCGGGTGAGCGGAACGTCCCCGTAGAGCACCAGCAAGTCATTTGCCGGCTTCAGTTCACCGAGGCATTGTGCCACCGCATGCCCTGTTCCCAGTTGCTCGTGCTGCTCGACAAAGCTCACATCCTGTCCCTGCATCGACTGCCTGACCTGATCAGACTCGTGACCGACCACAACCAGCACCTGCTCGGGGTCGAGACGACGCGCGCTATCGACAACATGTTGCAGCAGAGGCTTGCCCGCCAGCGGATGAATCACCTTGGGCCGCGACGACTTCATACGTGTTCCCTGCCCGGCGGCAAGAATGACAATACTGAGAGCCATGGTTCATCGGTTAGTTAAAGAGAATTGATTGTAATGCAGACGGCGGTTCGCGTCATTCATGCAAAATGCCGAATCCTGTGAACTGGTCGAAGAAACGGGTGACCCGGGTTGGTTATTGCGAAGGATTTTGGAGATCCCGGATAAATGCTGCGCATTTTCCGGGATGACGACTGGTTTTGTGGGTTAGGGGGGGGGTTGGCCCAGGTTCGAAATACAGTCCGGGTGTTGTCATTGACCGATTGGCTTCCTGTTCACCTTTTGAACAAGAGAAAGTCGTTGCGGAAACGCCGCAACAGTCAACGAAAACTGCGTTATCCCGGAAACGCCAAAATACTTTACAAAAACTGCCGTCATCCCGGAAACGCCAAAATACCTTACAAAAATTGCCGTCATCCCGGAAACGCCGCAGGCGTTGTCCGGGATCTCAAAACAAATGACGCGGTTTCCTCAGGGCTGGCGGTCAGTGGTGTATGGGGCTTCGACGGCTATTGCGTCAACTTCTGGAGATCCCGGATAAATGCTGCGCATTTTCCGGGATGACGACAATTTTTTATGAGTAGACCAGGCATAAATGCTGCTAGTCTCGACTGTTCTGGGGATTCCGGACATCTGCTTTGCAGATTCCGGGACGATAAGATGAAAAAGGGGGCGAAGGCCCCCTTTTTCATCTTATCGTTTACGCCACTTCTGAATCGCGGCGATCTGTGCGGCGGCGGCGGCAATTTCGGCGCGTGCCGTGGCTATGTCCATATCGGATTTCTGCCCTTCGAGTGCGGCTTCGGCGCGCTTCTTCGCTTCCAGCGCGGCGGCTTCGTCGAGGTCATGGGCACGAATTGCGGTATCAGACAATACCGTTACCAGGTGCGGTTGTACTTCGAGTATGCCCCCGGAGACGAAGAAAAACTCTTCCTTGCCATCACCCATATCGAGACGAACTTCGCCCGGCTTAAGCGGTGAAATCATTGGCGTATGGCGCGGCGCTATACCGACCTCACCCATGATCGCAGGTGCGTAAACCATTTCGGCTTCGCCAGAAAAGATTTCCTCTTCGGCGCTGACGATATCGACTTTTATGGTGCTGGCCATGGAAATACCTTAAAGCGACTTGGCGCGTTCGGCAACTTCTTCGATGCCGCCGACCATGTAAAAAGCCTGCTCAGGATACTGATCCATCTCGCCGTCCAGTATCGACTTAAAGCTGGAAATGGTGTCCTTCAACGACACGTATTTGCCCGGAGCACCGGTGAAAACTTCGGCGACGAAGAAAGGCTGTGAAAGAAAACGCTGCATCTTGCGAGCGCGCGTAACCACCAACTTGTCTTCCTCGGAAAGTTCGTCCATACCCAGTATCGCGATAATGTCCTTCAGTTCCTTGTAACGCTGCAGGGTACCCTGCACGCCACGCGCCACGTCGTAGTGCTCGTTACCGACAACATTGGGATCGAGGATCCGCGAAGTCGAGTCGAGCGGGTCAACAGCCGGGTAGATACCGAGCTCGGCGATGTGGCGAGACAGTACCAGGGTCGCATCGAGGTGAGCAAAGGTGGTTGCCGGAGACGGGTCGGTCAAATCGTCCGCCGGTACGTATACCGCCTGGAAAGAAGTGATAGAACCAGTTTTGGTCGATGTAATACGTTCCTGCAGGACGCCCATTTCTTCCGCCAGTGTCGGCTGGTAGCCTACCGCTGATGGCATACGTCCGAGCAGCGCCGATACTTCGGTGCCGGCCAGGGTGTATCGATAAATATTGTCTACGAAGAGCAGCACG
>CAXBMV010000211.1:0-5878 GCA_963976575.1 uncultured Gammaproteobacteria bacterium
AGGCGCAGTACCTCGTCCGGTGGGCTACCTATGTGCATGGTACGCGTCAGGGGTGCGTGATAATGCCGACGCGCGGCACCGATTTCCATGACTACCAGGCCATTGTCGGGGAGAGGTTCATCGGTCCAGGTTAGATGTGGCGTACTGGTGCCTTCGCCCACCTGGATCAGCGGGCAGAGGCTGGTGTAATCGCCGAACTTGTTGTCGAAGCCGGTGACTTGCTGATGGTAGACGTCGGCAATCACTTCGAACTGGCGTACCCCCGGCTGCAGCCTGGAAATAGCCTTGTGCATGGTGTCGGTAACAATGCGACCCGCTTCGCGCATATAGACCAGTTCGGCTTCTGATTTGATCAACCGTGCCCAGTTAACGATTTCTCTATTATCTGAAATCAGTGCATTTGGCAGGCCCGCGCAAATATGCCGGTGCGCACGCGCGGTGTAGTAGTGCGCATCGAGCACGACGCCTATGCGTGCAGACCCCCAGCCGCGCGCGATCACCAGATCACAGAGTTCATCGAAGGGATGCCCGCTGGGATGATGTATCAGCGCCTCGGAAAAGCTGATGATATTGTCGTCGGGGAGATCGGTGGTGATGCGCGCCGATTTTGCATCCTGGGCACGCCCGAACCAGAGCGGTGCAGCTTCCTGCTGGTGCAGTAGTACCGCCTGTGGCGTGTAGAAAGACCAGCCGTCGAAGCCGGTTAACCAGCACATACTGGCCGGGTCCTGGCAAATCAACAGGTCGAAGCCAGCGTCTTGCATGCGCTGTTTTACGCTATTGACGCGTTGTTCGTATTCGCTCTTTTTGAATGCCTTTTTATAACTCATCGCGGGACTCCGGCTGGGAAGCTAGCGGCAGGTTTGCCAGGTATTTGCGGATCGCATGGGAGACCGCGGTAAAGCCAAAACAGGCGGTGACGCCGACGAATGAGCCGATACCGGTGGCGCAATCCAGCGTGGTGCGTTCGGCTGATTCAGGCTTTTCGTGGCTGACCGCACCCCCCGCGGCCGGGTAGATCGATTGCTCGGAAGAAAACACACAGTCCATCGAGTAGCGCCGTTTCGGGTTGCGGCTGTAATAGAGTTGCTGGCGCAATGTTGCGCGCACCTTGGCCAGCAAGGGGTCGTTATAACTGCGCGTTAAATCGTTGACCTCGATACGGGT
Source organism: uncultured Gammaproteobacteria bacterium (assembly GCA_963976575.1). Taxonomy (GTDB): domain Bacteria; phylum Pseudomonadota; class Gammaproteobacteria. The sequence continues at coordinate 1,168 of CAXBMV010000211.1, forward strand.
CGGGTCGGTGAGGCCACCGGCGCCACCGGTGGAAATGCAGCGGATCTTGTTGCGCCGGCAATGGTGCATCAAGGTCAGCTTGTGGCTGACATGGTCGATCGCGTCGATAACATAATCGTATTGTTTGAAGTTGAATTTCTCTATGTTACCGCGCGTCACCAGGTCATCGACGGCGCTGCAGGCGCATTCGGGGTTTATCTCAAGTATGCGCTGGCGTAGCACTTCGACCTTGGATTGGCCGATGTTACTGTCAAGGGTGTGCAGCTGCCGGTTAGTGTTGCTGATATGGATATCGTCGTGGTCGATCAGGGTAATCTGACCGATACCGGAACGTGCGCAGGCTTCCGCGGCCCAGCTGCCGACACCGCCGACACCGACGATACAGAAATGCGCCCGCTGCAGCGGCTCCAGCGCGGCAGCGCCGAAAACGCGGGCCAGGCCTTCGAATCGATCCAGATAAGATTGAGTTAACATAGTTGTCGAATTAACGATATCGGCGCAAGTGTATTGGTCTAGACTGCAACTGTCATTACAATAGGGCGCCGTTTCTACGGCAAAACTGGAACTTCGGACTACTGCATGAATAGAGCCTGCCTGTTTACTATTTCTGCACCCTCGGGTGCCGGCAAGACCAGCCTGGTTAAAGCGCTGCTGGAAAAGCACGCCGAGCGTATCGCTGTGTGTGTGTCGCATACCACGCGGGCGAAGCGCCCGGGCGAAGTCGACGGCAGTGCATACCACTTCGTCGAGGTACCGGCATTCCAGCAAATGGTGGAAAATCAGGAATTTCTGGAGCACGCTCGGGTTTTCGATAATTTCTATGGCAGCGCGCGCGCATCGGCGCAGAAACTGCTCGATAGCGGCAAGCACGTCATCCTCGAAATCGACTGGCAAGGTGCCCGCCAGGTGAAACAGAAAATGCCCGATACGGTCGGTATCTTCATTCTGCCGCCTTCGCGCGAAGTGCTGGAACAACGCCTGCGCGGCCGCGGTACCGACGACGCCGCGACCATCGAAAGACGTATGCGCGACGCCGATCGTGAAATGTCTCACTACGAAGACGCGGAATATCTGGTCATCAACGAAGACTTCGAACAGGCCCTGGCCGACCTCGAAGCGATCATTCATACCCAGGAATTGACGCTGGAACGGCAAAAACGCAAGAATCCGGCATTAATTGCATCGATTCCGCAAGAAACTGTTTAGATTTCATGCGCTTTTGGCTATGATGACGCCCCGTTTTTGAAACCCGGTCCAAACTGGAGCTAAAGCATGGCGCGAATTACTGTTGAAGATTGTCTGGAACACGTAGAAAACCGTTTTGACCTGGTGCTGTTGGCATCTCGTCGTGCACGGCAAATTGCCCAGGGTGCCGATCCATTGGTTCCTGCCGAGAACGACAAACCCACTGTTCTGGCATTGCGTGAAATCGCCGCAGGACTGATATCGACTACCGGCATGGATGAACTGGAAGCCAAGTCGAAAATCGAAAAAATCACCAACGACGATGACCTCATCAGGCAAATCGCCCAGGCCAGCATGGCCGCCGAAGAAATCCAGGAGTAGTTCGACTCCACCCACCTCTAAGCAAGCTGTGGCGAGCCTTACGCCGCTGACACTGCAACTGCTAAATATGGTATAACGACTGATTGCAGGTCGTTATATCAGGTTATCAGCACATCATGATAGGGGCGGAAAAAGCCAATCTTTTTGAAGTCATCCCGGGCAATGCTCCGGTTAGTGACGATCAAACCAATATTACCGAGCTCTGTGCCGAACTCGAAGCCTATCTGGCGCCCGCGCAGGTCGAGGAAATCTATCGTGCCTATCTGGTCGGCGCGCAGGCGCACGAGGGGCAGAATCGGGTATCCGGCGAACCCTATATCAGCCACCCGGTCGCGGTGGCGCGCATCCTCGCGGAAATGCGCATGGACAGCAAGAGTATTACCGCGGCGATACTGCACGATGTCATCGAAGACACCCCAACCCTGAAAGAACACCTCGCCGAACAGTTCGGTGAAGAAGTCGCCGAGCTGGTCGACGGTGTCAGCAAGCTTACCAAGATCGACTTTCGCAGCAGGGCCGAGGCTCAGGCTGAAAATTTCCGCAAGATGATGCTGGCGATGGTGAAAGATATCCGCGTGATTATCATCAAACTCGCCGATCGCCTGCACAACATGCGTACGCTGGACGCAATGCGCCCGGACAAGCGCCGTCGCATCGCCCGCGAAACCATGGATATATACGCGCCCATCGCCAACCGCCTCGGCATCTTCAAGATGCGCCACGAGCTGCTCGATCTGTCCATACGCGCCGCCTACCCGATGCGTTACCGCGCGCTGGAAACGGCCTGTAAGGAAGTGGTTGGTCACCGCAAGGAAATATTCAATACCATCGAAGGGGCCATACGCCAACGCCTGAGCGATTCGAGTATCGTCGCCACGGTGAAGTACCGGCAGAAAAACATCCACAGCATTTATCGCAAGATGAAGGAAAAGAAGCTCAGCTTCCGCGAGCTCACCGACGTCTTCGGGGTGCGCATCGTGACCCAGTCGGTGGATGATTGTTACCGCGTACTCGGGGTCATGCACAACCTGTACAAACCATTGCCGGGCAAGTTCAAGGATTACCTGGCCATCCCCAAAACCAATGGATATCAATCCCTGCACAGTAGCCTGTTCGGTCCGCACGGGGTACCCGTCGAGGTGCAGATTCGCACCGTGGAAATGGACCACTTCGCAGAATCCGGTATCGCCGCGCACTGGCTTTACAAGGAAGGCGAAGACGGTTCCGGTAACGTTCAGGGACGCGCGCTGGAGTGGCTGAAAAACCTGCTGGAAATGCAGCAAAAGTCGGGTAGCTCGCTGGAATTCCTGGAGAGCGTGAAGGTTGACCTGTTCCCCGACGAAATTTACGTGTTTACCCCCAAGGGCGATATCAAGAAATTGCCGCGTGGCGCCACTGTTGTCGATTTTGCCTACGCGGTACACACCGATGTAGGCAATACCTGTGTGGCTGCGCGCATCGATCATCACATGTCACCGCTGGGTAGCAAGCTTTACAACGGCCAGACCATAGAAATCATATCTTCGGACGCGAGCCGACCGCATCCGAGCTGGCTCGATTTCGTGATTACCGCCAAGGCCAGGACCAATATCCGTCATTTCCTCAAGTCGCTGCAAAAAACCGAGGCGATTTCGCTGGGACAGCGCCTGTTGAAGCAGTCGGTGGCACAGATTGCCGGCCGCGACGAAACCATTCCCGAAGATAAAATGAAGCGCATGCTCGATCAGTACCATCTCGCCAGCGAAAACGATCTGCTCGCCGAGATTGGACTGGGTAACCGCAATTCCAGCCTGGTGGCCAAGGCGATGTATGAAATCGAGGACGACACCACCGGTTTCGACCTGTCCGGCAATCCGCTGGCGATCAGGGGTACCGAGGGCATGGTGGTGTCTTTCGCGAAGTGTTGCCGGCCAGTGCCGGGTGACGCCATCGCTGGTTTCATGTCATCGGGCAAGGGTATAGTCGTGCACCAGCGTAGCTGCCCCAATATTACCGAGCGCAGCAAGGAAGACCGCCAGCTTTCGGTACAGTGGTCGGAGCATGTCGAGGGCGAGTTCCTCGCCTCGCTGCGCGTGCAGGTGGCCAATCAACGCGGGGTGCTGGCGACCCTGGCGACGACAATCGCCGATATGGCTTCGAATATTGAGCACGTCAACCTGACCGAAAAGGATGGGCGTATTTCCACGATCGAGTTTCTCGTCACCGTAACCGATCGTATCCACCTGGCACGTATCATGAAAAAACTGCGTAGCCTGCCGGTGGTGAATCGCATCTGGCGTAGATAACTATTGCGGGCATCGCGAATACCCGCATAATCACCCGAGTTTTCCCTGCAAAGTAGAGAGTTAAAGAGAGAGTTATGGCCAAAAGCATTATCCAGACCGACAAGGCACCCCAGGCAATAGGCACCTATTCACAGGCAGTGAAGGTAGATAACACCGTTTATATTTCCGGCCAGATCCCGCTGGATCCAGCCAGCATGGAAGTCGTCGAAGGCGGCATCAAGGCTGAAATTACCCGCGTGTTTGATAATCTCAAGGCAGTGGCAGAAGCTTCGGGTGGCTCGCTTGCCGACGTCGTCAAACTGAATATTTTCCTTGTCGATCTTGGTAATTTCCCGATCGTAAATGAAATCATGGCTGAATATTTCCAGCAGCCTTATCCGGCGCGCGCTGCGATCGGTGTTGCTGCACTGCCCAAGGCTGTGGGCGTGGAAATGGACGCGGTGCTGGTTATCGACTAGCCGCACGCCGTTGATTGAATGGAACACTGGTCCGCACAGGGGTTACGTTTTCTCAAAGGCGTAGGTCCGAAGATCGCGGAAAAAATGGCCAGGCTGGGCCTGCATAACCAGCGGGATCTACTCTTCCACCTGCCGCTGCGTTACGAGGATCGAACCTTTATCTCGCCCCTGGGCTCGCTGCAGGCGGGCCAGCGTAGCCAGGTCGAGGCCGAGGTGTTGCATAGTGCAGTCAGTTTTCGGCGCCAGGGGCGATCGCGCCGGGTACTGGTGGCAAAACTGGGCGATGACACCGGGGTTATCTCGATCCGCTTCTTTTATTTCAACGATCGTCAGCAAAAGTTGCTGGAAAAGGGCAATAGCCTGCGTTGCTATGGCGAAGTTCGATCGGCCATGGGTGAGCTG
>CAXBMV010000212.1:0-5867 GCA_963976575.1 uncultured Gammaproteobacteria bacterium
TGATAAATGCGACGATTTGATACGTCTACATAGCAGAACAGGCCGCCCGCTAGGCTCCGAGTCGTTTATTAATCAGCTGGAAATTTCCTGTGGCCGCTCATTACGCCCATTAAAATCGGGCCCGAAACCGCGAATATAATAGCTCTATTGCGTATTGTGTCCCCGGAATAAAAAGATCCCGCTCGGTTGAGCGGGATCGGTGGTTTGAAGCTTTCGCTGCGCCTGAAAGGCTCAGGGAAGTTTGGTGATGATCAAGCCATTGAGACCGTCGCTGGCAATGATGGTGCCGCTGTCGAAGAACGGGTATACACCCCAGGGGCCGACGAAGATATTGTAATTGTGGTTCATATTATGGTTCGGCAGGTGTCCATATGGGCCACCTCTTTCAGTTTTCCTTTGCTGATATCGACGAACTCGAGAACGCGGATGCCAGAGGTGTAGTTTGCCTGATAAATGCGATTGCCCTTGACGAACAGGTTGTGATCTATCGCCGCCGCATCGGAGTCAAAGGTTCCGTTAACAAAAGGATTCTTGAGATCGGTCAAATCCCAGATGTAGGTGCGCGCGGTATCGGGCAGGTCGGGATTTTTCGGATCGGAAATACCGAATAACTCGTCTTCCTCGTCTCCCATCAACATGTACCCGTGATCCTCGGTCAACCAGCCCTGGTGGGCGTAAGAGGCGCCGGCATAGTTGGTTACCGAGAGCTCGACAATATCCGTCTTGTCGGTCACGTCGTAAATACCTACTTCCAGATCGCTGCCATTGAAAATGATAGCGATCTCCTTTCCGACATAATTCAGGTCGGGGCCATGATAAATAACCACCTGGGCGTCGTGCGAATCGATGTCATTGATTTGAGCGACTTCTACCGGCTCCTCTCCCTTGAGATCAAGAATGATCACGCCGTTGTCGGTAAATGCGGGGTCAGCCGGGTCGTTCTTGCTGGCTCCGGTAAGATAGGCAAAACCGGTGGCCTCATTGATCGATATATTATGCGCGCGCAGATAGCCATTGCCGTGGTAGCGCTTTACACCCTGCGAAATAGCAGTGCCTGCTGTCACCTGCCCCATGTCTTTGAGCAAGGTCAGATCAAAGCTGGCAACCCCGGCGTTGTTCACCTCGGTAATCCAGTAGGCACGATTGTTATAAGTCTTGATATCCCACCAGAAATTACGAATCGTGCTGGTATCGGTGGTCGGTACTATGCCGAGGAATTCAGGATTGGATGGATCGGTGATGCGCACAAAGGCGACCCCCGAAGAAGTGCCGACTATCGCATATTCATGCGGATTTTCTTCGCCTATGGCGGGTGCGGTCCAGCCCCAGATGTCGCTGAGAAAAGCGGCTCCGGTGTTGGTGAGCCGGGTAACGCCCAGTTCGGCATTGGTCAATTGACCCAGCAGTGTCATATTGAAGGTATCGGGAAAGGGACCTTTAATAGATGGCATCCCCTTGCCGGTTTGGTTAAGCCGCTTCACTTCCAGTTCGCTGCCGGTCGCATGCCCGAGTTTGCTGGCATGCCCCAGGCCGGTGGCATGGTTATGCTTCGAGTCGGGGTTGTCGGCCTGACTGGCGAATGGCATGAGTGCAATCATCGTTGTCAGTGCGGTTGCCTTGAGCAAATTTTGTAGTTTGCCATCGAGAAACACCGTATTCCGGTTCATATGACTATTCATGAATATCCTCCTTTAGGGACTGCCTTCTTGCGGGCGTGGTTATAGGGACCGAAAATCATAACATAAGCAGCGCTGAATCGAGCAAGCCAGTTGCTTCCGCGTACTTTAATACTTTTGCCCGATTTATCTGTCGCGGTACATCCATTGCACAGCAGAATCGACGCGAGAGCCTGCCTTCTGAAATAACTGCAGGCATCGACTGTAGCGAGTTTCAGTTATTCACCCGCGAAATGACCGCAGTGCCCCGGGGTCCACTGTTCGTGTTAAACACCTGTCGACAAACCATTAATCTGATATAAAGCAAACTATTCGCCGCCTTCGAACAGGATAGAATAGTGCACGTACGATACCCGATCTGGTTGCAAACCGCGCAGCAAAGCCCGGGCGCCAGCGTGTTCGCTTCGCTCTACGCGGTCGAATCATATGCCCGCGCGATACTGGCGACGGTGATCACCATCCAGGCGCTGTCCTTACTCGGCAATGCACGTGACGTCAGCCTGCTGTTCTCGGCGGTGGGCCTGACCGGGCTGGTGGCCAGTTTTTCTATCCCGTTGATGATCCGTCGACTGACGCGGCGCTGGGTTTATTCGCTGGGTGCGTTGCTGCTATTCGCCGCGGCGGTGGCGCTGGCGAGTCGCAGCATTAACGGCCAGGTGCTGGGCATGTTGTTTCGCGTTTACGGTACTGCCTGCCTGAACATCACTTTGAGTCTTTATATTCTGCAATACATCCGCCGTCAGGATCTGTCGGTTTCGGAGCCACGCCGTATGCAGTTCGGCGCCTTCGCCTGGGTCATAGGCCCGGCAATGGGTGTATTTCTTTACGAGCGTTTTTCGGTTTTCGCGCCGTTCGCGCTGAGTGCCGCCATGGCGATCATACTGTTTGCAATCTTCTGGACACTTCGCCTCGGCGATAGTGCCGGCATAGTCGCTCCGGTAGAGCGACCGCGGCGTGGACCGGCGCGCAGCATAGGACGTTTTTTCGCGCAACCGCGTTTGCGTCTGGCCTGGACCATCGTCTTCGTGCGTTCTTCCTGGTGGGTATTCTTTTTCATCTACATGCCGGTTTACGCGGTACAACAGGGTCTCGGCGAAATGGTCGGGGCGGTGCTGGTCTCGGCCAGCAATGCACTGTTATTTCTTGCCCCGGTTGCCGGGCAATTAACACGACGTTTCGGCGTGCGCCTGGTGTTGCGCGTGGGCTATGCTATTTGCGGCGTCTGCACCTTTGCCGCCGGCGTATTCTTCGATTCCAGCGTCGCGGTGATCAGCCTGATGCTACTGGCGACTATAGGTACGGTGGTTTTCGACGCGGTCGGTAACCTGCCTTTCCTCGCCGCGGTGCGCCCAAGCGAGCGCGAAGAAATGACCACCGTGTTCAGAACCTATCTCGACGCGGCGCAGCTGATACCGCCGGCGGTTTTCGCGGTGGTACTGTCCTTTACCGACATGCGCAGCGTATTCATGATTCAGGGTTTGTTGATGCTCTCGATCATAGTGCTGCTGGCCTATCTCCCAGAACGTTTGGGGAAAGACAGAGTAATCGCCAGGGCGGAAGGCGAATTGCCGGGTTCCACTCGACCTGCCATGGCCCAGACCGATTAGTTCATGGGAATTTTTACAGTCTGCAAATCGTGAAATGGTCACCGACGGTAAGTTGTTTCAAGGAATGCCCTGACGAGTAAAATTGATGCCATCGACCAGATCAACCATGTCGCCCAGGAAAACATATCGACCATCATCGGAAATGTAAATATAGGTATCGTCCATCTTCAATCGGTAAATTCCTTTCATTGGGGTTTCTTCGGGAACACCAAATTGACTATTGGGTATTCTCTTCGATAAATGACGCAGTATTTCCGCTTCACTGGCGTTTGTCTCGGGTGGTTTGGCTGTGGCGGCATCCTGTGCAACTGCCCTGTCTTTTTTCAACCAGGCGGTATAGATCCTGTCAGGCCAGAGGGATTGAATGTAAGCGATAACCTCATCAACCTCGCGATCCTGCAACACGGAATCCAGCGCCGGCATCCAGCCACCCAGTTTTGCGCCTCCCTCATTGATTTGGCGGCGTAGATCGCTGAGTGGGTGGTGCCAGCCGTGCGCCGTCCCATTGAGTGGCGGCGGAGGATATTTTCCGTTTGCCATTGCTTTACGCCATTCGGTAGTACCCACGGCCGCTACCCCATGGCAGCCTGCACAATTAATATTGAAAATGGTTTTTCCTGCTTCGACCTGTTGCTGGCTGTACCATCGTTCCTGTGCCTGCAGGGTTAGCGGGGAATACAATCCAGCCAGAAAAATGGCAAATAGCAGGTATGAAAATGGTCGGGCGATGGTCATGTTAATCTCCAGCGAGCTCCCAGTGCGTTAGATACTGGAATGAGCGTCTGCTTTATCGGCCCCGGGCTCTGGGTCGGCGAGCTCGGCGAGGATGGGGCAGTCGGGCAGATCTCCGCCACTGCAGCGCGCGATCAGGTTAGTTAATGCATCGCGCATTTTTTCCAGTTCACCGAGTTTGGTTTCTATGGCCTCTATGTGTTCCAACGCGAGGGTTTTAACGTCGCCGCGGGCACGGTTTTTGTTATGCCACAGCCCCAGTAATTTGGAAACGTCCTTGACGGAAAAGCCGAGGCTACGGGCGCGTTGAATGAAGTGAAGTGTTTGCACGTCATTTTGAGAATAGTTGCGGTATCCCGAGGCATTGCGCTGGGCCAGCCTGATAACACCCACTTCTTCGTAGTAGCGAATGGTCTTGGCGGGTACTCCGGATAACTTCGCTGCGGTACCGATATTCATAAAATATTCCTCGTTATCTGCTGCCGCTCAAAACAGTTTGACGTCGACAGGTTTGTGACGGGCAAGACTGCCTGGAAGCAGGGTTCTCTTTGTGTTCCTGTTTCGACAGGGATCTGAGCGTAGTTGTTCCATTGCTATGGCTAAACACTTCGAGCGACATTGGCGTCGTTAATTTATTGCCCCGAAGTGCCATCGAATAGCTTCCAGCTTCTTCCTCCATCGCCACTGTGCAGAACTTCCTTGGTGTTGCTGATGGTGTAAATAATGTCCGGGTAATCCGCATTGACCGCAAGATGCAACAGATAGCGATTGCCAAAATCATTATTCAGGCTCGTCCAGGTCATCGAATCGTCGGAATTGCGTATCAGCCCGAGACCAGCGACAAAGGCATAAACACTACCGTCTGCGCTCGCCTGAACCATCGAGGCGGGTGACTGGTTCATGTGTGCCGGCGACCAGGACTGGCCACGATCTGTTGAAATCAGCAGACCCTGTTGAGTAGCCGCGTAGAGAGTGTCTGCGTCGTTCGGCGATGCCGCCAGATCGTATAAATTAGCCGGAGTCTTTGCGACTATCTGCCATGATTGGCCACCGTCTTCGCTGACCTGCAGACCACGAAAAACACCGAAGATCAGATCCGGATTGACCTGGCTGACATCCATCTGGTGAAAATCAACCGGCCCCCCGGCACCGTTGGACAGACGCTTCCAGCTCCTGCCCTGGTCGGTGGATTGAAGAAATCCTGTGTTACCGCCAGTGCTGGGGTGTCCGCTGGCGAAGAAAACAGAAGCATTGGAAGGATGCGGGGTAAAGCCCATGTAATCGTTTTGATTATCGGACATCTGGGTGACCTTGCCATCTCCGGAAACCAGGTAAAACCCGTGGTGGGTTGCCAGGTAGAACCGCGCCGGGTCGACAGGGTGGACGGCGATGCCGTGCATATGCGTTTTGCTGATCAGGGCTTCATAACTGCTGTCAGGGGCCGCATAAACCACCGATGCGGTAAACAGCATTGCAGATGCCAGCCCGCTAAACAGGGTTGTGCCAAGCGATTGTATTTTCATAAAGAGACTCCTGTGGGAAGACCCCGTCTGGCCCAAATGAGTCCAGACAGGGGGATAAAAATCCATTGAGCGATCGGTGAAAACCCGATCTCGATGATTGGAACAATCGGCATCAGTTCCGAGTAGGCCCATGTTTGCAGGACATACACGTTGTTCCACTCGCTATAAGTCGTATAAGCAACACCCAGAGCTAGCGTTGCGTACAAGACCGGTGTAAAGGTCAACACCGGCCATTGACGATTGCCCAGAAACAAAATTGCGATGATCAAACAGCAAAGCGCGATCACCAGGTCGGCAGCTTCACCACGCTCGAGGCGCCGCCCGTCCCG
>CAXBMV010000213.1:0-5850 GCA_963976575.1 uncultured Gammaproteobacteria bacterium
GTGGCCATTATCTGGGGCATGATGTGGCATATCTTCGAAAATAAATGGGAAGACAAAGAGTTCATCCGCCAGCGCGTTTACGGCATGGATGAAGTCATGAAAGAAGTGAAGAACTGGAACCCCGAGGAAGTCGAAAAGGTTACCGGTGTTCCCGGCGACCAGGTGCTGGCAGCGACCAAGGCGATGGCCGATAACCGTCCCGGTACCTTTATCTGGTGCATGGGCGGTACCCAGCACACCATAGGCAATAACAATACCCGTGCCTACTGCGCTTTCCAGCTGGCGCTGGGTAACATGGGTGTCTCCGGTGGCGGTGCCAATATTTTCCGCGGCCACGACAATGTACAGGGCGCTACCGATCTCGGCGTACTCTCCAATACCCTGCCGGGATACTACGGTCTTGCCGAAGGTTCCTGGAAACACTGGGCGCGAGTCTGGGATCTGGACTTCGACTGGGTGAAGGGTCAGTTCGACAACGACAGTTACGAGCAGAGCAAGGGCAAAGACCAACACGTGATGAATACCAAGGGTATTCCTGTATCACGCTGGATCGACGGTGTACTCGAAGACAAGGCAAATATCGCGCAAAAAGACAATGTGAAGGCGATGGTATTCTGGGGTCATGCGCCGAACAGCCAGACCCGCGGCGTCGAGCAAAAGAAAGCGATGGAAAAACTTGAACTGCTGGTCGTAGTGGATCCTTACCCGACCGCAACGGCGGTCATGCATGATCGCACCGACGGGGTATACCTGTTGCCGGCAGCCACGCAAATGGAAACCTACGGATCGGTAACCGCTACCAATCGCGCATTTCAATGGCGCTCCAAGGTTATCGACCCCCTGTTCGAGTCTTTGCCTGACCATACCATCATGTACAAACTGTCGAAGAAACTCGGTTTCTCCGAGCAGCTTTGCAAGCATATCGAGGTGAATAACGATGAGCCGCTGGTGGAAGATATCCTGCGCGAAATCAACCGCGGCATGTGGACCATCGGTTACACCGGGCAAAGCCCGGAGCGTTTGAAGAAGCACCAGGAAAACTGGGGCACCTTCGATTACGATACCCTCGTTAACCTGCTTTCCGAGGGTTCCTTCGGTAAGGGTTCCGATATCAAGGATGGCTACCCGGAATTTTCTGCCGATGTACTGAAAAAACTGGGCTGGTGGGATGACTTGACCGCAGATGAAAAAGTCGCTGCCGAGGGCAAGAACTGGAAGACAGATCTTTCCGGTGGTATTCAGCGGGTTGCGATCAAACACGGCTGTTCACCCTTTGGTAACGCCAAGGCGAGAGCAGTTGTCTGGACCTTCCCCGATCCAGTGCCGATACACCGCGAACCGCTGTATACGTCGCGGCGCGATCTGGTGGCGAAATATCCCACCTACGAAGATCGCAAGTCCTTCTGGCGTCTGCCGACACGTTATGGTTCTATCCAGGCAACCGACTATTCCAAGGATTACCCGATCATTCTGACCTCGGGACGTCTGGTCGAATACGAGGGTGGTGGCGACGAAACGCGCTCCAACGCCTGGTTGGCCGAACTGCAGCAGGAAATGTTCGTCGAGATGCATCCACGCGATGCCAATAATGCCGGCATCAAGGATGGTGACGATGTCTGGGTCGAAGGTGCCGAAAAGGCCAGGGTAAAGGTCAAGGCGATGATCACCAGGCGCGTTGGTTCCGGGGTTGCCTTCATGCCGTTCCACTTTGCCGGTAAATTCCAGGGCAAGGATTTGACATCGAAGTACCCCAAGGATGCGGCGCCCTACGTGGTAGGTGAGGCGGCTAATACCGCGATGACCTACGGTTATGACTCGGTGACACAAATGCAGGAATCAAAATGCAGTTTGTGCAGCATTACAAAAGCTTAGAGAGCGAGGAATTATAAAATGGCTAGAATGAAATTTTATTGTGATGCGGAACGCTGTATTGAATGCAATGCCTGTGTGACGGCCTGCAAGAACGAGCATGACATACCCTGGGGAGTGAACCGACGCCGCGTAGTAACCATCAAGGATGGTGAACCGGGTGAGCGTTCTTTATCGATTGCCTGCATGCATTGCTCCGACGCACCCTGCGCCGCGGTTTGTCCGGTCGATTGTTTTTACACCACCAACGATGGCGTTGTCCTGCACGACAAGGATATTTGCATCGGTTGCGGTTACTGCTTTTACGCCTGTCCTTTCGGCGCGCCGCAGTTTCCGGAAGCGGCCGCATTTTCCTCACGCGGCAAGATGGACAAATGTACCTTCTGCGCCGGTGGCCCCGAAACCGATAGCAGCTCCGACGAATACAAGAAATACGGTCGCAATCGCCTCGCCGAAGGCAAGTTGCCGTTATGCGCGGAAATGTGTTCGACCAAGGCTTTGCTCGCCGGCGATGCCGATATGCTTTCGGATATCTACCGCAAGCGGGTTATCAATCGGGGTTCCAGCGTTCCTAGCTGGGGAGCGTCCTACAATAACATCAAGATTGGATCCTAGATCCTGAATGTCTGAAACGCGGTATTGCAAGATACCGCGTTTCAGCAGTTTGACGCTTGTTGTTTCTATGCAGAATGAAGGGGTGAAAGTCGTGAAAATACTGAAGCTGTTACTGCTGATTTGCGTAATGCTGTCACCATTGTCCGTCAATGCCAACGAGCATGCCCCGAAACAAAGCCTGGTAACTTCTAACCCGGGTGCCGAGCTTTGGCGCGAGGTACGCCAGCGCGGCGGTGAGGTGCGTGGCGTTAGTCAGGTCAAATCTACCGATGCCAATGTGTTAATTAATGTTGCCGGGCAGGCCTGGCGCGAGTATCGCACCCTGTCGCTGATTCCGCGTGCCGGAATCGCAGTGCTGGTAGCGCTGATCGGCGTTGTCCTGTTTCGCCTGATACGCGGCAAAATCAAGCTCAGCGAAGGACGCTCTGGTATCAAGATTCTGCGATTCACGCTAACCCAACGCACAGCGCACTGGTCTACTGCCATCCTGTTCGTCACCCTGGCGATAACCGGCATGGCGCTATTGTTCGGTCGCACCGTGTTAATCCCGATTTTTGGTGCAAAGGGTTTCAGTTATGTCGCATCCGTTTCGAAGACGCTGCACGACTACCTCGGCCCCCTGTTTGTATTGTCACTCACTGTTTTGTTCGTGCTGTTCGTGCGCGACAACATACCCTCGATCAAACAGGACTTGCAGTGGATTGCCAAAGGCGGCGGCCTGCTCGGCAAGCACGCCAGCTCGGGTCGTTATAATGCCGGCGAAAAAGGCTGGTTCTGGATTGCCTCGCTGGTCGGACTGGTGCTGATCATCAGCGGTCTGGTGCTGGATTTTCCGATCTTCGGGCAAAACCGTGAAACCATGGAGTTTTATCTGGTGGTGCACGGTATCGCCGCAATCATAATGATTGTCGCTTCATTCGGGCATATCTACATGGGCACCGCGGCGATGGAGGGTACCTTCGAAGTCATGCAAACCGGCTATTGCGACGCCAACTGGGCGAAGGAACATCACGACCTGTGGTACGAGGAAGTGAAGCAGGGCGGTGAAGCTGCTGCTTCTGATGCGCCCCAACAAGCGACGCCGAACTCTGAAAAAGCAGCCACCTGAGTATGGATAATAACGGTGATTCCATCAGCGATGAGGAGCTGGACAAACGCTATCGCGAGATAGTCGATAGCTTTATCGATCAGGCTAATGAACTGGCCGGACATAACAGTCCCGAAAACGTGGGTATGGCGATGTTGTTTGCAGCCTCGCGTTTTAATGCCTTCGTGGTGTCGCAGCACGCCAAAGATCTCGACAGCTACCAGGCAGACCTGCCCAGGGCGCGCGAGTTTTTTTCCAGTCGCTACGCGGAAATGCTGCAGGAAAATCTGGACGACTATATGAAGATTTACCAGAAATACGCCAGCTTTGTAAAAAACTAGTCCCGGCTTTCAGCGCAATGCTGATTGCCTTCAGCGCTCATCTCCCAGGCATCGAGGCATAGATCGCGGGCCATCCTGGGCAATTCTCCGAGTTGTTCGACGTAGACAAAAAACGCTGCAAAGTCTCCTTGATAGAATTCGATCATCTTGAGGAAGGCGGGCAGGCGCGCATTGTAAACCGACACCGAACCCATTTTCGCGTTGTTCATTTCACTGGCAAACCAGTCGCTGTATCCGTCGGCTATGCCCCGGGCCTGCGCTATGGCGGCATGCGTCTTCACTGCGCGTGCAAAAATAACTCGCTTTTGCAGGCGCTTTTGGTCGTCGCCTATGGGCTGCGCATAAAGCTGGTTCAATTCACCCCGGGTGGAGGCGATTAACTGCATGACTTCGCGCCGATAATTCAGCCAGAGTTGATATCCGGCGAGTTGTACCGACTGCTGTCGCGCCTGCAGCCACAGGATTGTGCCGGCCTGCTGCACGGCCGAGGCCAGCGATTCGTTGAATTCGCTGTCATCGTCGATATAAATGCGCTGATGCACCAGTTCGTGAAACAACAGGCCGGCGAGCCGATACTCGGGCCAGTCGATGAAGCTACTCAGCACCGGGTCGTCGAACCATCCCAGCGTCGAATAGGCCGATACCTGACCGACATATACTTCCAGGCCGGTTTTTTCCAGGCTATCTATATATCGTTGTAGTCGTGCTTCGTCATAGTAACCCCGGTAACTGGTGCAGCCGACAATGGGGTAACACCAGCTGTGTAGTTGCGTGGAGAATTCTGTTGCGGCGAACAGGTTCTGCAGTACGTAGGGTTTGTCGAGTTGCACGAAACTGGCGTAGCTGGCGTTATCTGGCAACGCCAGACGATCTACTGCAAACAGGCGAATCTCACCAACCAGAGTAAGCCGTTCGCGCAAATCCGCAGCTAGCGCCTGATCAGCCAGTAGATCTTCTATGTCAACGCGCTGCGACATCAGCTTGAGATGCCCGTTCACGCTATGCCAGTAATAGCCCAGGTCGGCACAGCCGCTGAGCAGCGCAATAATTGCTATCGAAATGAAGAAACGCATAGGCTATTCTCTCACACAGTTTTCATTCCCGGAAAAATCATGATCATCAGCAGCCAGTTTGACGGCGGTAATATCGAATGCCTCGACGCCAGCGATCCCGCCAATGTGCAGTTACACATCCGCAAGGACAATGAATCCGATTTTTTCCAGTGGTTTTATTTCCGCGCCGCCAATGTGATGGATCTGGACTGTCGTTATGTTATCGCCAATGCCGGAGCCGCGGCCTATACCGGGGGCTGGCAGGATTATCGTGCCGTAGCCAGCTACGATCGCGAATTCTGGTTTCGCGTGGATACTTCTTTCGACGGCGACAAGCTCGTCATCGAGCACAATAGCAGCGAGGACCAGGTTTATTTTGCCTACTTCGCGCCTTATTCGATGGAGCGCCACGCCGACCTGGTCGCCTTTGCACAAACCAGCGAACACTGTCAGGCGCTAACCCTGGGTGAGACGCTGGACGGCCAGGCCATGGACTGTCTGCGTTTTGGTGAGCCGGAAGCTGGTCGCAAGGTGATCTGGTTCGTGGCGCGCCAGCATCCCGGTGAAACCATGGCCGAGTGGTGGATGGAAGGCATGATCAATCGCCTCGTCGATCACAGCGATCCCGTGGTCACCGCGATGTTGAAAAAAGCAGTGATTTACCTGGTGCCGAATATGAACCCCGATGGCAGTCGTCGCGGGCATCTGCGTACCAACGCGGTGGGTTCCAACCTGAATCGCGAATGGGACAAGGCGAGCGCTGAAAAGAGCCCGGAAGTTCTGTGTGTACAGGAAATGATTCGTCAGACCGGTCTGGACTTCGGGCTCGATGTCCATGGTGACGAAGCCCTGCCCTACAATTTTATCGCCGGCACCGAGGGTATTC